>CALLPU010000423.1 GCA_938016235.1 uncultured Granulosicoccus sp.
CAACTGGGGAGCCAGATAGGCACCGCCATCATCCTCTGGAAACAGACTTGTATCAATCAATGCCGTGGCACCCGCGGCAATGGCCTCCTGAGTCTGATCACGGACCAGCGCCGCGAATCGCTTATGCGCCATGGGCCCCAAGGTAACGGATTCATCGAACGGATTCCCCAGTTTGTAACCCGACACTATCGCAACAGACTTTTCAACAAACTCGTCAAACAAGGACTCCGCAACGTAAATCCTCTCGATTCCACAGCAACACTGGCCTGAATTGAACATGGCGCCGTCTATAAGGGTATCCACTGCAGCGTCCAGATCAGCATCTTCCATCACATAGCCCGGGTCCTTGCCACCCAACTCAAGCCCAAGTGCTGTAAACGTACCAGCCGCTGCCTGCTCCATGGCCTGCCCTCCAGCCACTGAACCTGTGAAATTCACAAACCCGAATGACTTTTGACGAATAAGCTCGGACGTTAAAGCGTGGTCAAGAAATACATTCTGGAATAGTCCGTCTGGCAACCCGCAATGGGCAAAGGCTTCCGCCAATCGCTCACCCACCAGTAACGTTTGTGTTGCATGCTTGAGTACAACCGCGTTGCCAGCGATCAACGCCGGCACCAGCGTGTTGATCGCCGTCATGAAAGGATAGTTCCAGGGAGCAACCACCAGCACGACACCACACGGTTCTCTCTCTATACGCCGCTCAAAGTTATCGCTTTGCTCTACAACCATCGGCGCCAGACCCTGCTCGGCCAGGGACGCCATCATGGTACTTCTCTCCAACACGCCGCCATACTCACCGCCATATCGTATGGGCCTACCCATCTGCCAGGCGAGTTCGGTAACCAGTGCCTCTGTCATTGAACCGAGCACTTCGATACCTTTGCTGACTTTGGAAATTCTCTCCGCCAACGGTGCTTCCTGCCAAAGCAATTGCGCCTCTTTTGCCGCAGCTACGCGATTGACCGCCTCTTCCAGGGACAAGGACTGGCGAGTAGCGTAAACACTACCGTCAACAGGCGAGACACATTCCAGCGTTTTTACGTAGTTCATAAAGTGCGAAATCTTTAAAGCCTGACTGGCCAGTGGTTTTGTGGGAATTCAGGAGCGCTCGAAACCGCGTCGAATCTCATAGTCCGTCACGATGCGATCAAATTCTTCCTGTTCCCAGCGAGCTGCACGAACGTAATGGTTGATGACATCATCGCCCATCGCCTGGCGCAACATGTCGGAGCCATCAAGCGCTTGCGTGGCATCGCGCAGATTGCCGGGAATTTCGGGTGCCTCTCCTGCTGCATAAGCATCACCATCAAATGCAGCCTCCAGCTCTAACGATTGCTCTATACCAGCGATACCGGCGGCCAGCTGCGATGCCATTGCCAGGTAGGGATTCAAATCAGAGCCACCGACCCGACACTCAACACGAACGTTGTCTGAGTCCGGTGCAACGATACGATAACCGGCCGTGCGATTATCGATAGACCAGACAATGCGTGTTGGGGCAAATGTTCCGGCCGCGAATCGCTTGTAGGAATTGATATAGGGTGCCAGAAACACGGTGGTGTCCTTGGCATAAGCAAGCAGTCCAGCCAGATAGTGCTGCATGAGTGTTGACATCCCGTTAGGCTGATCCGGGTCATGGAAAACCGGTTTACCGTCCAGGCTACGCAACGACTGATGGATATGACTGGATGAGCCCACTGTATCCTCATGCGGCTTAGCCACGAAACTCACACTACAACCGGCATTCAGGGCAATTTCTTTGGTGGCATGCTTGGCCAGACTGTGTGTGTCAGCCATGTCCAGTGCATCTGAATACCGGATGTTCAATTCTGCCTGACCCGATTCCGCTTCGCCTTTCGTGCATTCCACCGGGACACCTGCGGCGTATAACTGATTACGCAATGGCCGCATCAAACCCTCTTCCTTGGCGGTCTGAAAAATATGGTAATCCTCGTTGTAGGCACTCACAGGCGTCAATGACTGATACTGCTTCTCGCGAGCCTGTTCGTAAGTTTCACGGTACACAAAGAACTCGAGTTCTGTTGCCGCCGTGCAGGTGTAACCCAGCGACTCAAGACGCGCGATCTGTCGTTTCAAAATGGCGCGAGGCGAATGCGGCACATCCTGGTGTGTATGGTGATCCTGAACATCGCACAGAATCATCGCAGCGCCTTCGGCCCAAGGGGTCAATCTCAACGTGCTCATGTCTGGCTTCATGACGTAATCACCATAGCCTGACGACCAGCTTGTAGAGGCATAGCCGTCGGGTGTCGCCATTTCAAAGTCGGTGGCCAGCAAGTAGTTGCAACAATGCGTTTCGTCAAATGCTGTGTCGATGAAATTCTGCACGTGAAATCGCTTGCCCAGCAAACGACCTTGCATGTCTACCATCACGGCGACAACGGTATCGACCGTACCGTTCGCAGCAGCTTCTTTCAGGGCTTCAAATGTCAGATTTCCAGGCATTATCGAGATACTCAATGAGAAACGCACCTGATCATCTCAGGTGCGCTTGATAGTTAACCGGCTGAACGTTCAACCAGAGAATGCAGAGACCTCGCTAGCCGTAGCGATAGGGCCGGCCTGCTTTTTCCATGACCGCATTGTACTGCTTGAAAATGTCCACAACCTTGGCTTTGGTTTCTGATTCAGCAGCAATCTCATCCCAGAACTTCAGCGCGGCCGACTCAACCGTTGCCCATTCTTCATCAGGGATGGTTGTCAGCTCCATTTTAGGCCCGTTAACGCGTAAATCTGCCTCACCACCCCAGTACCACCACTGGCGATAATAGTGCGAGCTGTCCATGGTCAGCTTGAGCAACTCCTGCAAATGCGGCGGTAATTCCTGATACTTGTCCATGTTGGCATAGAAGGACCCCGCCCAGGAACCCGAGATATTATTGGTCAGGAAGTAGTTGGTGACATCTGCCCACCCTACGGTGTAGTCCTCTGTAATGCCAGACCAGGCAATACCATCCAGCTCCCCGGTTTGTACAGCAACCTCGATGTCTTCCCACGGCAGACTCACCGGCACAACGCCAAACTGGCTCATGAAACGGCCTGCTGTGGGGAAGGTGAACACACGCTTGCCTTTCAAGTCTTCCAGGCTTCTGATGGGATCTTTTGTGGCGAAATGGCAGGGATCCCATGCACCGGCGGATAACCACTTGACACCCACCTTGGCATACTCGGCTTCCCAGATTTCACCCAGGCCATACTGATTGAAGAGCACCGGAACATCCAGTGAATACCGGCTGGCAAACGGGAAGTAACCGCCGAACACCGTGACTTCCGTGGGAGAGGCCATGGAGTCATCATCAGATTGCACCGCATCAATGGTGCCTTTCTGCAACGCTCTAAACAGCTCTCCAGTAGGTACCAGCTGATCGGCGAAATACAATTCGATTTCCATCTCATCGCCAGCGATCTTGTTGAACGAATCGATGGCAGGCTTGATGACATGCTCAGCCAGAGCGGGCCCGGCATACGTCTGCATTCGCCATTTGATCTTGGACTGTGCATGAATGGCCGGTGCGCCGATGATGGCGCCGGTGCCAACAGCGGCAGTACCGGCAGCGGCCGTAGACAAGAACTTGCGTCGTGAACTCATATCAATCTCCATAAAATCACACTGAATGTATCAGGCTGACAACTACCCAAACTGCACGAGCAGCCATCACAAGCCTGATCTGAAAAACAGCTAATACCATGGTCGGGACAGTTGGCCGCGGATTGACCCACGTCATCAACATGGACGCACCTCCAAGCGCTACGGCACTCGACCTTCCAGACCACTAACTTCACCAAACCGTTTTCTTAAGACGCTCCCGTTTACTTGCCATATACCGTCTCCGGCAACCACAGGGCGATTTGCGGAAACAGCATGATAATGGCCAGGCCAAGCACCATGACAGCGACAAACGGCACGATGGATCGATAAATATCCATCAGGCTGATCTCCGGTGGAGCCATGGCGCGCATCAGAAACAGGTTGTATCCGAACGGCGGCGTCATGTAGGCAATCTGTGTGGTTATCGTGTACAGCACACCGTACCAGATGAGATCAAAACCCAGAGCCTGGACCAGCGGCACATACAACGGCGCCACGATCACCAGCATCGCCGTATCATCCAGAAAGGTTCCCATCAGAATGAACGACAACTGCATGAGAATCAGAATGGTCCAGGGGCTAAGCCCCAACTGCTCGGTGAACAGATTCTCGATAGCACGCACGGCGCCCAGGCCGTCGAACACAGCACCAAAGCACAAGGCCGCCAGAATGATCCACATGAACATGCAACTGATGGCCAGAGTCTGTCTGACAGATGTCTCCAACACTACCCTGTTCATCCTGCCCTTGAGTACTGCTGCCAACAAGGCAGCAAGTGCTCCCAGAGCTGAGCTTTCAACCAGACTGGTCCATCCGTTCACAAACGGTACCATCATGGCGGCAAATATCGCCAGCGGCAGAAGCCCGGCACCG
>CALLPU010000424.1 GCA_938016235.1 uncultured Granulosicoccus sp.
AGACCGGCACTATCTCGGGAAAACCACCAACCGTCTTCAGCCACAAAGGCATTGAGAGAGGCCAGCAATGCATCGGCCTCCTGTTCGCTCAGCGCCAGCATGGCAGGCGGTAGTAACGTCGCTGTGTCGCGATCTGCCTGAAGATGGATGGGGTCGGCACATACCGCGGGGGCATCCGACGCACCAGAAGGCGCCAGTAATCTGGCTACGGGCAGATGATCGCCTTCGACGGTTTCAAGACCCACAAGCCTGCACAATTGTAACTGCCACGGAAGTTGACGCAGTTCATGCTGCCACTGCATCGGCACCGCATTCTGATGCAAAGCGTTACCTGCGTCATGCTCGGGAGAAGATTCTGCTTGAAGGTATCCTGGAATCAGAAATACGATATTGAACGTTGACATCAGAGAGGTTTCGGGCAAACAGCGTAAGGGGGCAAGCACACGGTCTCTAAAGAAGGCTGGCCCGCCCGCACAGCCGGCATGACCGCTGGGAACTCTTCAGTAAGACCACACTCACAATCGAGCAACGACAGGCTTTCTTCAGCGCAGGTACGCCCTCAAGACTTATGATACGGGGAGATGGGCATTCCTGTCACTTTACCTTGACCATTGATGAAATCACGCATGCAGAATCGCAAACTGTTGATCGTTGTTCTTGTAGCCCTGATCGCAGCCTTCTTTATATTTGACGTGGGTCGGTTTTTCAGCCTGGACTATCTCAAGAGCGAGCAAGCGGCACTGGATGCGCTGTATGCCAACAAGCCATTAACGGTCATCGCTGTATTTTTTCTGGGCTACATTGCAGTCACTGCATTGTCCTTACCCGGAGCTGCCATTCTGACGCTGGCAGCGGGCGCGCAGTTTGGCTTACTCCTGGGCACACTGATCGTCTCGTTCGCCTCCTCCATAGGTGCCACGCTTGCGTTTCTGGTGTCACGCTACCTGCTCCGCGATACTATCGAGCGCCGATTTGGCGACAAGCTCAAGACATTCAATAACAATATCGAAAAAGACGGTGCTTTCTACCTGTTCACCGTTCGCCTGGTGCCGGTCTTTCCCTTCTTTCTGGTAAACCTCGTCATGGGGCTCACCCGTTTGAAAACAGGCATCTTTTATATTGTCAGCCAGATAGGCATGTTGGCTGGCACGCTTGTATTTGTAAACGCCGGCACACAGCTGGCAAAGATCGACAGCCTGGCCGGAATACTGTCACCAGGGCTCATTTTCTCGTTTGCCTTGCTGGGCATATTTCCTCTCATCGCCAAGAAAATTGTGGACATGATCAAAGCAAAAAAAGTATACGAAGGATTTACCCGGCCGACAAAATTTGATCACGATATCGTGGTACTGGGGGCTGGTTCAGGTGGCCTGGTAACGTCGTACATAGGCGCAGTTGTCAAGGCCAAGGTCACGCTGATTGAAAAGCACCAGATGGGGGGCGATTGCCTCAATACCGGGTGTGTTCCGTCCAAGGCGCTGATCCGCAGCGGCAAATTGATGCACAACATTCGCCACAGTGAAAAATACGGCGTGCAGGATGCCAGCGGTACCGTGGACTTCGCCAAAACCATGCAACGTGTCCACGAGGTGATCGCAAAGATAGAACCGCATGACTCCGTTGAGCGTTACACCAAACTCGGCGTTAATGTAATCCAGGGGGAAGGGAAAATAACCGGCCCGTGGACGGTAGACGTCAACGGGCAAACGCTAACGACGCGCAATATTGTCATTGCCACAGGCGGGTCTCCATTTGTCCCTCCCATCAAAGGTCTCGATCAGGTCAACTACCTGACGTCGCACAATCTGTGGGAGTTGAAAACACACCCCAAGCGACTGGTTGTGCTCGGTGGAGGCCCGATCGGCAGTGAGCTGACTCAGGCTTTCAACCGGCTCGGCAGCGAGGTTTTTCAGGTGGAGCGCGAAGCCAGAATCATGGGCAGAGAGGACCCCGACGTTGCCGACATGGTGCGTGAGCGTTTCGAATCTGAAGGCATTAACGTCATGGTGAACACCAACGCAGTTGCCGTTGAGGTTAACGGCGATGTCAAACAGCTGGTGTGCGAACGCGACGGCGAGCGCGTTGAAATTCCCTTCGACGAAATCATTGTAGCCGTCGGACGAAAAGCCAACACCACAGGCTTTGGCCTGGAAGAGCTGGGGGTTGCGCTTTCTGATCGTGGTACCGTCGCCACCAACGAATACCTGCAAACCAACTTCCCCAATATCTATGCGGTAGGTGATGTGGCCGGCCCTTATCAATTCACCCACGTGGCAGCTCACCAGGCCTGGTATGCAGCGGTCAATTCCCTGTTCGGCATGTTCAAGAAATTCCGTGCCGATTACCGAGTGATTCCGTGGGCAACGTTTACCGACCCTGAAGTGGCACGTGTGGGCTTGAACGAATCCGAAGCCAAACAAAACAACGTGCCTTATGAGCTGACCACCTACGGCATTGATGATCTTGACCGTGCCATTGCCGATAGCAGCGACTATGGCGTAGTAAAAGTGCTCACTGTGCCGGGTAAGGACAAGATCCTGGGCGTCACCATTGTCGGAGAACATGCTGGAGATCTCATCGCAGAGTACGTACTGGCCATGAAGCATGGCCTGGGTCTGAACAAGATTCTGGGGACTATTCACATCTACCCTACCCTGTCAGAATCCAACAAGTACGCGGCGGGTGAGTGGAAACGAGCCCATCAGCCGGAAAAGCTGCTGGCCTGGGTCGAGAAATTTCATCTCTGGCGTCGCGGCTAGGCGACTGCGCCGTGTTTCAACAGCGAAAAAGGCCATAACGCAATGAGCGACATCTCACCCATCACTGGCAGCTGCTTATGCGGCCGGATCACACTGAAGATCGATTCTCTCAACCGGGATGTTGTGGCCTGCCACTGCCGGCAATGCCGGAAACAAACCGGACATTTTGTAGCTGCCACACGTGCCGACAACGATCAATTAACCGTGGAAGGCGCGGAGAACATCAACTGGTATCAGGCATCACCTGAGGCTGAAAGAGGATTCTGCCAACACTGCGGATCGTTGTTGATGTGGCGTGCCATGAACTCAACCCATACATCTATCATGGCAGGTTGTCTTGATGCGCCCACCGGTCTCAAAGTGGATCGTCACATCTACGTGGATGACAAGGGCGATTACTACACTATTGAGCCTGATGTACCGACATTCGCCCAGTCTGACTGATCGAGCCGTTGCTGTGCGCCCTTTGACTTGCACATAAAAAAAGCCCGACACTGAACCGAGTGCCGGGCCTGAGAGTTTTGCCGTGCCTCATCCCCTTCATTGCGATGGGTGAGGCACCGCATTCCCCGTGCCTATCGTCGCTTGTACACCCGAACGAAGTCGATCTCCAATGCAGGATTGCTGAAATTGTTCAGGTCGTTCTGTGTGGGGTAACGCTCATTAGATGGTCGTCCCAACCCACCTGAATTAGCCGGGAAGTTGGTCCAGTTACCACCCATGGCAAGGTTCAGTTTCACGTACAGCTCTTCGAAATTGACCTCGCCATTTTCAAGCACGCTGACCTGCTCACCGTCGATGAACCAGGTGACCTTGCCAGGCTCCCACTCAACCGCGTAGGTGTGGAAATTCTGGCTGTAATCGGTGCCGCTGTACACCTGACCACTCGGCCACGGCTTGATGAAGTTTGCATCCCCGCCGTAAGAAGAGCTGACGTTCTTGAAGTAGTGGAAAGAATTGTAGATGTACCAGGGTGCATGGCCAAGATTTTCCATGATGTCGATCTCGGTACGCTGCGTACCTTCCCATGCGCGTCTCTCGTGGAATAACCAGAATGCCGGAAACGTACCCACGTGGCTCGGTATCTTGATTCTAGCTTCGAAGTAGCCGTACTTCTGACTGAACTTGTTGTGAGTCGCGATAGCACCAGACAGAAATGTCTGCTGGGAGGCCATCTCGGTCAGCGATCCGAAGGTTCGCTTGTTGCTGTTCGTCTTCAGCGGGTTCTTGGCTGCGCGAATAGCGAGTCTGGAACCATCGAACTGGAACGGGTTGTATTGAGGAACGATCTTGTTCAAATGCTCCTGATCTTCACTGAAGATGTTCACATAGAACTGATCTTCCCCATTGACCACGCGATACTCGTACCGCTCCCCGTTGAATTCACCGTCCCAACGCAGCTGCGTGTTCCAGCGATACGGGTTCAGCGCCGTGCCGTTGAATTCGTCGCTGAAGGTTAACTCGTAACCAGATTTCTGATTCACTTCAGGGTAGTTATACGAAGCAGGATCGATGAAGTTGCGCACGTTGGCTGCATTCGCATCGCCCGAAGACGATGGCGGTGGCGGCGCCACGCTCGCTGCGGGCGTTGATGAGCCGCTGCTCGCGTTGCCCGTCACGTTGACCTTGACGGTGGCAGATTGCACAGACTTCGAGCCAGAACCATTGACCGCCTTGACGGTCATGGAGTGTTCACCTACCCACAGACCGTTGCTGGTGTAGGACGTATCCCCTGTGGTGCCGGCGAAGTTGCCATCGACGGTTACTTCGTAGTTCGAAGCGCCTGATACAGCGTCCCACTCCCACTTGACTGACCGGTTGCTACCTTCAGTGCCGCGGGGGTTGCTCGGAGCGCCGAAGCCACTGCTGGCATTAGACAGAACCGGGGCCGCTGCTGCAGCGCTGGTGCTGGGTTGGCCATAGTTCACCACGTAGCTTCTGTTGGCAGAACCGGAGCTGTACTGGCGGCTGACGTTGATCTTGACAGTGGGTGTGCGGCTTGAGTACGAGCCATCTCCGCCAACGGCCTTGACCGTCATGGAGTGATCGCCCGCCCACAGATTGCCACTGTAAAATTGCGGATCCCTGGTAAGACCCCGGTTGATTCCATCGACAGTGACTTCGTAGTTCACGGCCCCTGGAACCCGGTTCCATTCCCATTTGACCAGGGATTGGCCAACTTCAGAGCCGCGTGGGTCACTGGGAGCATCAATGGCAAAAGCCATGGTTGAAAAGAAACTTACAGCAGCCAGGAGCAGGTAGGTCCTGAACAATCGTTTGTTACCTGTCATTGTTTATATCTCAAACTCTTCGGATTTGGATCTGAACAAACCGGTGAAAGTGGCACCTACCCTGGCCTACCTTCTAGGGTTAAAAAAGGACAGATCGTTGGTCACATAAAGCTGGCGCGCGTGGATACCTTCCCAGCACGCTGGCTTTACAACGTCGTTCGTTTTAAGCGAGCCGATCAGTGGCTCAGGGGCAAGCGCGATGACCGCGCCTAGACTTCAGCAGAGGAGTCTAATGTAAAAAAGCGTGTCAACAAGCCTCAAAAGGGGCTGAATTCGTGAACATTTGGACATGAACACGGCCCATGAAACATTCTCGATGACATATGGTACAAACCGGAAATTTTTTACATGTCGCTCAGCGACAACCGTTATAGCCATGAGAGGGAGCAAATTTCGAGCCCATGTAGCCATCGATGCGGGAGCAAGCCGGACGCTCCCCGGCCAGCGCATCAGGAAATGAGTTCGGGCTCTCCGAGATGAAATCCCTGACCAAAATCGATACCCAGATCCCTGACAGCATTGAGCAGCAAAGGGGATTCCACGAACTCGGCTATCGTGCGCTTGCCCATGGATTTGCTGATGTCGCTGATCGCCTTGACCAGCGTGTAGTCTGTTTGATCATCCAGAATATCCTTGACCAGCAATCCATCGATTTTCAGGAAATCGACGGGCAGTTTGCGCAAATAGGCAAAGGAGGACAAACCGGAGCCGAAATCATCGATGCCAAACCGGCAACCAATTGCCGCCAGCTCGTTCATGAACTCACTGACTTTCGACAGATTGGCAATAGCCGCCGTCTCGGTAATTTCGAAACACACTTTGGCGGCTTCCACTTCACTGGCATTGATCATTCGAATCAAGCGATCCTTGAACTCAGCATCGTTGATCGAACCCGCCGACAGATTCAGGGAAACGTGCCGGATGCTGCGTTGAAGCGCTGGATTATCCGTTAGCCACTGCAGCGTCAGTTCTATTGCCCGCTCATCGAGCGCCGCAGTCAGCCCATAACGCTCAGCGGTCGGTAAAAAGGCTTTTGGCGACACCAGCTCACCATCAGGCATCTCCAGCCGCATCAGCATCTCGAAGCGCAGACCGTCTGGCTGGCTGTGCAGTGGCAGTATCTTCTGACAGGCCAGGCGTAGCCGATCGGTTTCCAGCGCGGTATTGATCTCCTCTACCCAATGCGTGGCAATTTTTCGGTTACTCGCATTGCCCTCCCCTTCGCGGTATACGACAACTCGATTGCGCCCTTCATTTTTCGCGATGTAGCAGGCCGAGTCTGCGGCACTGAACAAGGATTCAATACTCTCCCAGCGATCATCGACGACCACCAGGCCGACACTGACACCTACCGTAAAACGGTTTTCGTTCCACAGGAACTGGAAGTTCTCCACCTCGTGTCGGATCTGATTGGCCAGTTTCAACGCCTCAGGGACGCTGCACTTGTAGAGCAGCACACCGAACTCATCACCGCCGAGCCGGGACAGCACATCACTCTTGCGAACCAGAGAATCAAACAGCTGCGTAAGCTGCCTGAGCAGCTCATCACCGGCCTGATGACCACAGGTATCGTTGACGATCTTGAACGAGTCCAGATCCATGAAACATAGCGCATGCGACTGCCGGCTGATGCGCGACTTGTCCAGCGCATCACGCACGGTATTTTCAAAACTGCGCCGGTTAACCAACCCGGTGAGCGCATCATGGTTGGCATGGTAGGCCGTGGTTTCAGCCTGACGAACCGACGCAGTGACGTCACAACCGACACCGCGATACCCGACAAACTCCCGCGCTCGGTTGAATACCGGAATACCGCTGTAACGAATCACGCGGGTATCACCGTCTGTGGTCCAGCGGAATTCGAAATCGCGGAACGCCGCATGATCATTCAACTGCTGCAGATGATCAGACCAGTGACTTTCTTCATTGATATTGGCGGGATGATCCAGCAATTGCGAGTGACTGCGCCCGACGATGTGATCTCGGGGGATGCCCAGCACATTGGCCAGACCATCGGAAACCACCCGAAACGTCAGTTTCGAATCCAGTTCCCAGAAAAAATCGGCCGCGGCGCTGGCGTAGTGCCGAAAGCGAATTTCGTTGGCACGGATGCGCTTTATTTCAGCCAGCTGCTGAGCCGGCACGATGGCCGGCGGCTTGACGGTGTCAACCACCGCAGGATCGGTAACTGCCACATCGACAAAAGAGAGCAATGTGGCCCGCGATGCGCCCCACTGAACGTGGGTGACTCGTGTAATCAAACGCACCAGGCTGCCCGTTTTGGACCGCGCCTGAAGATTGACCCGTTGTGCGGCAGGTGCAACCGGCGCCGATAGATCGGTAACCGCCATCTCAAGCGCGCGCTTGTGCTCTTCTTCACTGAACAAGTCGCTGACCCTGCCGTGATCAATCAACGCCTGCGCACTGGAATAACCCAGCACACGCGCGGCATTGTCATCTGCAAACAGTATCGATTCCTTGGCGATGATAAGGCTGCCCTGGATGCCATCGTTAACCAGTGTCTGGTAATCGATGGTGACCGCTGAGCGTGGTGTATTGATGGATGGGCCACCCAGCAGTCGAATATCGATGCCGCGCACATGATTGTCGGTGGTGACAACCGGCGTGCGAACAATCATCGCCTGCTTGGGTTCTGCGTTCTCGTCGGTAGAGCCGAGATTGATGGCGCTGATGTCTGCCTGCGCCGAGAATATGGCCTGACTGTCCAACGCCATTTGTTCCCGTGCAACATCACCCGGGAAGAGATCAAAATCGGTTTTGCCAATGACCTCTTCGGGAGAGAGCCTGCCGACACTTTGCGCGAACGCCATCGAGCAGGCTCTATAAATCAGCCGCTCGTCCTTGAGTGCTACGCGATCGCTGGACTGCCCCAGAACGCCGCTCCGACTCAGCATGTGCACTGTTTGTGGACAGCTTGGTGGAAGGGTGTCACGGGCGGCAGCATCACTCAGTTGATCTGCCACAGAGTATAGTTCAGATCACGCATGCCAAACGTTGTAAGACCACACTTTTTTGTTGGTATTAAGCCACAGCGCGGCGCCCCTTGTTTGGGGGTCTATAGATTACGCCGATACTGCCCACCCACTTCAAACAAGACCTCCGTCAGCTGCCCCAGCGAGCAGACCTCAACCGCCTCTATCAGCGCTGCAAACACGTTACCGCCGCTGATGGCGGTTTGTTTAACCTGCTCCAGCGCCAGTGGAGCGGCAGCGGCATGGCGCTGATGAAAATCGGCCAGACGCGCTATCTGATCGTTCTTTTCCTCATCGTTTGATCGGGCCAGTTCTATTTCCTGGGGCTCATCACCCTCGGGGTTCTTGAACATGTTCACCCCCACGATGGGCAGTGAACCGTCGTGCTTGCGGTGCTCATACAAAAGTGACTCATCCTGTATCTTGCCGCGCTGATAACCTGTTTCCATCGCCCCCAGGACACCGCCCCGATCAGAAATACGATCAAACTCTGCCAACACGGCCTGCTCAACCAGATCGGTCAACTCATCAATAATGAAGCTGCCCTGATTCGGGTTCTCATTACAAGCCAGTCCCCACTCTCGATTGATCACCAGCTGGATTGCCATGGCTCGACGCACCGATTCATCGGTCGGTGTGGTCACTGCTTCGTTGTAGGCGTTCGTATGCAATGAATTGCAGTTGTCATAGACCGCTATCAGCGCCTGTAAGGTGGTGCGGATATCGTTGAAAGCCATCTCCTGAGCATGCAGGGATCGCCCGGAGGTCTGGATGTGATATTTCAGCTTTTGACTGCGCTCGTTTGCCCCATAGCGATCACGCATTGCTATCGCCCAGATACGACGCGCCACTCGGCCCATCACGGTGTACTCCGGGTCCATGCCGTTGCTGAAGAAAAACGACAGATTCGGCGCGAAATCATCGATGTTCAAACCACGGGCCAGATAGCTTTCAACATAGGTAAACCCGTTGGACAGCGTTAACGCCAGCTGCGTAATGGGGTTGGCCCCGGCCTCCGCTATGTGATAGCCGGAAATGGAGACAGAATAGAAATTCCTGACCGTGTTATCGATGAACCATTCCTGGATGTCGGCCATCATCTTGAGGCTGAATTCCGTGGAGAAAATACAGGTGTTCTGCCCCTGGTCTTCTTTGAGGATATCTGCCTGCACCGTGCCTCTGAGCTGACGATACGTTTGTGATCGTAGCGCCTGTTCCTCCGCGGCATCTGGCAGGCGATTGTTCTCCTGCTCGAACCGGGCACGTTGCTGGCGCACGGCGACCACGAAAAAGAACGCCAGAATCGTTGGTGCCGGGCCGTTGATGGTCATGGACACCGATGTGGTTGGATCACACAGGTCAAAACCGTCGTACAGGGCCTGGAGATCGTCTATCGTGGCAATGGATACGCCTGAATTGCCCACCTTGCCATAGATATCCGGGCGCACCGCCGGATCGTTGCCATACAGCGTCACTGAGTCAAATGCCGTGGACAAGCGCTTGGCCGGCGCATGTTCCGATAGTGCCTTAAACCGGCGATTGGTGCGATGCGGCCCACCTTCTCCGGCAAACATCCGCGTAGGATCTTCTCCGGTTCGCTTGAACGGAAAAACACCGGCAGTGAAGGGAAAATGCCCGGGCAGATTCTCGCCTCGCAACCAGGTGAGCAAATCCCCGTTATCCGACAGTCGCGGCAGTGCCACTTTGGGGATCCAGCTGCCTGACAGGGTCTTTGTACGCGTTTGTGTACGAATCTCCCGGTCACGCACATGGGATATCAATTCCTCTTGCCGGTAGGCCGACGCAGTGTTGGGCCAGGCTTCCAGCAGGCTCTTGCTCGCTGCACTCAGAGCGTCGGCTCGACTCTCCAACAGCGATCTGAGTTCGGCACTGTCCGGTAAAAGCAAGGCCGCTGTTTGCAGGTGCTGAACCTCTCTGGCCACCTGCGCCTCGCGCTGCGTGGCTTCATGATAATGTCGTACACACTCTGCGATGCCAGACAGGTATCGCTGGGCAGAAGCCGGAATGATGGCGGATTGTTCGCTGCTGGATTTACCCGCCACGGCAGGCAATGCCCCGGTTTGCCTATCCAGACCCTGCTCTGCCAGCAAGCTGGCGATGGCCTGATACAGCGCCGTCACACCATCATCATTGAAGCGGGCCGCGATGGTGCCAAATACCGGCATGTCATCGGGCGATTCACCAAACCGCTCCTGATTGCGCTGCACCTGTTTGCGCACATCTCTCAACGCATCCTGGCCGCCCTTTCGTTCCAGCTTGTTAATGGCGATGACATCGGCAAAATCCAGCATGTCGATTTTCTCGAGCTGACTGGCAGCGCCAAACTCCGGCGTCATCACATATAAAGAGACATCACTGATATCGACAATACCGGCATCGCCCTGACCAATCCCCGGCGTCTCAACGATAACCAGATCCACACCGGCCAGTCGGCAAGCCGCTACCATATCGGGCAACGACGCAGGCACCTCGTTTTGCGCATCGCGCGTTGCCAGAGAACGCATGAAAATGGATTCGTGTTCGATGGCATTCATGCGAATGCGATCACCGAGCAAGGCACCGCCAGTCTTGCGCCGCGTGGGATCGATGGCGAGCAGCGCTACGGACACCCGATTGCGCTGGTCCAGCCGGAGCCTGCGAATCAGCTCATCGGTGACCGAGGATTTTCCGGAACCACCGGTACCAGTAATACCCAGCACCGGTGCCGCAGTATCCAGTGAGGCAGCTTGTGCACGCAATCGTTCCAGCGCACTGTTTGTCAGCCGCTCGTTTTCGATGTCACTCAACAGCTGCGCCAACGGCGCGTGCGCGTGCTGATCAAATGCACCAGAGGCTCTGGCAAACAGTTCGTTGCGCACCACCTCTCGGTGTCGCAGCTCAGCATGCTGCGCAGACGCCACACGGGTGTGCTCAATCATGTGCTCGATCATGCCCTGCAGTCCCATGGCCTGACCGTCCTGCGGCGAATAGATTCGCGCCACACCATAATCGTGCAGCTCGGCAATCTCATCAGGAACAATGACGCCACCACCGCCGCCAAACACCTGTATGTGCTGCGCGCCTCTGGCCTTCAGACAATCGATCATGTAGCGGAAATACTCAACGTGCCCACCCTGGTAGGAGCTGATGGCAATGCCCTGCGTATCTTCCTGGATCGCAGCTGACACAATCTCGGCCACCGATCGGTTATGACCCAGATGCACCACTTCCACGCCGGCTGCCTGCAGCATCCGACGCATGATATTGATGGACGCATCATGACCATCGAACAAGCTGGCAGCTGTTATGAATCTCAGTGGCGCCGCCGATGCACCTGGCAAAGCCTGAATAGCGGCCTGCGACATGATGTTTCTCCTGGGTCAATCCGATGGGAAAAG
>CALLPU010000425.1 GCA_938016235.1 uncultured Granulosicoccus sp.
CGACCATTACCAAATGCAACAGCCTCTTTAATATTGGGATAAAACTTAAGTTTGTTTTCAAGGTACTTGGGTGGAAACAAACTGCCATCGGTCAATTTGCCCACATCTTTGGCGCGATCAATTATGCGTAAATGACCCGAAGCATCCAGAAATCCAGCATCACCTGTATGCACCCAGCCGTCAGTGGTCTTCGTTGATTCTGTGGCTTCGTCATTCTTAAAGTAGCCTGTAAACACGCCAGGCGATTTATACATGACCTCACCGTTATCAGTGATTTTTAAATCAACGTCGATGCAGGCGGTACCCACTGAATCCGCTCTAATTTCGCCGTCAGGCTGTGCCGTGATGTAAACACTCGCCTCGGTTTGTCCGTACAGCTGTTTCAGATTGATGCCTAAAGAACGATAAAATCTGAAGATATCCGGCCCTATCGCCTCACCGGCTGTATACGCAACCCGCACTTTGGACATGCCCAACCGGTTTTTCAGCGGACCGTAGACGCACCAGTCACCTATTCTATAATGCAGGCGTGCCAGCGCTGAGACCGACTCCCCGTTCAGCACAGCTTCACCATGGGCTTTGGCCACTTTGATGAAATGGTTGAACATCGCACGTTTGGGTCTGGATGCGTCCTCCATGGCAACCGTGATGGTGGTCAGCAAGGTCTCGAACACACGAGGAGGTGCAAAAAAGTACGTTGGTGCTATCTCGCGCCTGTCTGCGGTAATGGTGTCCAGACTTTCCGGACAGCAAACACAATAACCGGCTGTCAGAGATTGACCGTAGCTGAATACATGATCGCCTACCCAGGCCAGCGGCAAGTAGGCGATGGTTTCCTCAGTATGATCGAGGTTGTCGAACGCATTGGCGTTGATCGAGGTGATGATCAGATTGTTATGCGACAGCATCACGCCTTTGGGTCGACCCGTAGTGCCCGAGGTGTACAACATGACGCACAGTTCGTCACTGACGAGCTTGTCGATACCCATTCGCCACTCCACGCTCTTGTGGCGATCACGTTCAACGGTTTGTCGACCTCGCTTTTGAACGTCTTCTATCGCCAGGATAAATTCAGGATCGTAGTCTCGTAAACCCCGGGATTCGTCGTAGAACAGTTTTTCCAGCAATGGCAATTGCGATTGCACGGAAAGAACCTTGTCGATCTGCTCCTGATCCTGGCAAATGGCAAACTTCACACCGGCATGTTCGAGCACATACACCATTTCTTCGGCGACGGCATCCGCGTACATGGGAACTGGAATGGCACCCACAGACTGGATAGCTGAAAATGCCCAGTAGAGGCGTGGCCGGTTGGCACCAATGATGGCCACCTTGTCTCCAGGCTGCAAACCCAGCTCCTGCAGACCCATGGCAAAAGCCTGCACTTCATTGCATACGTCAGCCCAGCTCCACTCGCGCCAGATTCCGAGATCCTTGTGTCGCATAGCCACGCGATTGGCATGCACTTCTGCATTTTTCAGCAAATAATGTGGCAGGCTAGGCAGCGTTTGCATGGATGACAGGTGGTGATCCTCAACTATGGACGCTCAAGGTAACAGTACCGCGCGCACATTTCCAATGTAAGGTTGCAGAGCCTCGGGCACCTCGATGCTGCCATCTTCCTGTTGATAGTTCTCGAGAATGGCAATCAGCGTTCTACCTACGGCTAAACCTGACCCGTTGAGCGTGTGCAGAAGTTCTGTTTTGCGAGTCGTTGGATCGCGAAAACGCGCCTGCATTCGACGCGCCTGAAAGTCCGTGCAGTTGCTGCACGAAGAAATCTCGCGATACGTGTTTTGGGCCGGCAGCCAGACCTCCAGATCATACGTTTTTGCTGCAGCGAATCCGATGTCGCCACCACACAAGGACACCACCCGGTAAGGCAGCTCCAGTTTCTTCAGGATGGCTTCGGCGTGCCCTGTCATCTGTTCAAGCGCCGCAAAGGATTCGTCCGGGTGAACGATTTGCACCATCTCGACTTTTTCAAACTGATGTTGCCGGATCAGCCCACGAGTATCTCGCCCATAGGACCCAGCTTCTGATCGAAAACAGGGACTGTGGCAGGTGTAGCGAATGGGTAGCTCAGCAGCATCAACGATAGTATCGCGAACCGTATTGGTAACCGGCACTTCAGAGGTCGGTATCAGGTAATAATCGCTACCAGCCGCTCCTGCCTCAGCCTGCGTCTGAGCATCTCCCCAGACGAGTCGGAAAAGATCCTCCTCAAACTTCGGTAGTTGCCCTGTCCCTTTGAGCGTATCAGCGTTCACCACATACGGAACATTGATTTCCGTATACCCATGCTCTCGAGTATGCGTATCCAGCATGAGCTGGATCAACGCCCTGTGCAGCATGGCAAGCTCGCCACGCAGTACAGAGAATCGTGAGCCAGTCAGCTTCGTTGCTGTTTCAAAATCCAGCGATGCCCTGCGCGCGCCAAGATCAACATGATCCAGCGGTGTGTAGTTGAATTGCCGTGGAGTCCCTACTTTGCGAATCTCGACATTGTCATTTTCATCACGCCCAGCCGGAACACTGGCATCCACCATATTGGGGAGCGTCAACAGGATATCGTCCAGTGCGCTCTGAACCTCCGCCAGGCTTGCCTTAGCGGTATCCAGTTCATCACCCATACGAGTCGTTTCAGCCAGCAGAGGGGCTATATCTTCACCTCGGGACTTTGCCTGACCGATCGACTTGGCCCGTGCATTGCGATCAGCCTGAAGTTGCTCGGTTTGCTGCTGCAGCTGTTTACGCTGCGTATCAAGCGCGGTGAGTGCTTCGTGATCAAACGAATAATTTCGGATGCCCAATCGCTCAATAACGTGCGGCAAATCGTTTCGTAGGAGTTTAGGGTCGAGCATGCTTCGATAGAGCCTCGGAATTGAGTCAATTGATGGTTTCAGAACACCCTTGTCCGCTAACTTGCTGCCTGGTGATCAGACACTGCAAGCAGCGGGCAGACGACTATCAGCGAGTAAAGACGCAGCGCGCAGCCAGTGTGGGTTGCAGTATATCAGCGCACAGTCAGGGAATTAAGCGCACAAGCCAGGCTCCGCTCAGTACAGCTACCAGTGAGCCTGTTACATTCAGCACGATGTTCACCATTGCCCACTGAAAATCGCCGGCTTCGGCAAGTCTCAGCGTTTCCACCGAGAACGCAGAGAACGTGGTGAATCCTCCCAGAAAGCCCACTATCAGTAGCAATTGCAACGGCGTACCAAAGAGCCCCTTTTGCCAGAACCAGGTAGTCAAGCCACCGGCGAGCAACGCTCCAAAGACATTGACAGAGAGTGTTGCGTACGGAAAGCGCTGCACTTGACCGGCAAGCGCAAGGCTTACCGAATATCGCAGGCACGCACCGCCGGCACCACCGGCGGCAACCCACAGGAAGTTGATATAGGTGCTCATAGGCACTGACTTTGCATTTAACAGGTATAGAAGACTCTAGCTCACTGTCAGCCGATTATGATTCGTCAATCCAGCCTGTTTCTGTTGCTCGCCTTTACGACAGCCAGCTTTGCGCAACCGCTCTACAAGTGGGCTGAGAAAGACGGATCGATTACGTTTTCGCCCACTCGCCCGCCTGATGGTATAGCGTTCGAGAAAATTGAGCCTCAATCCCAAGCCGGAGCTCTGTCAGCTGACACAGCCGCCAGTGAGGATGCCCCACAGCCCGTCGCTGCCATGGCAGCGCCCGCCAAGAGCGTGGTTGCGCCACGGGTTGCCAGCCAGAAAATCGATAGAAACGAACCGTCCATGATGATCAGCCGCTCAGCCGATGGCGGCCTGGAAAATCCTGCGACCGGCGTGGCCACTTCGGCCACTCCAGTCAAACTGGATGCCAGACAGGTAACAGATTCGCAGCAAGTTGCATCCATTGCTGCCAGAAACAAGCAGAGCCGTTGTCAGGACCTGCAAAAGCGGGTTGTGTCACTGGAAAGACGATTAAAATCGCGCCTGACGCCCGAGGACATGGATAACACGGTGATACATATGGCTCGCTACCAGCGCAGTTTCGATCAGCACTGCGAGCAGTAAACTGCAGGCTCTTTCAGCGCAACACCCTTATCGGCAAAACAATGGCCCTGGCGAATACAGTAGCTCAGCCATTTATTCAGGAAACGATTTAATCGCCGACCTTCCTCCAGGTCGCGCGTGCGACGCACCTCGATCCTCCCCTCCGGCATCAAGCCACTCATGACCTCACACGACCTTGCATCGTGATACAGGCGGATAGCGAGATCAGGCTCTTTTTGACTTCTGCCGCGGGCGGAATGTTCGGAAAAACGGTAGGTCAGGTTAAACGTTGATGTATATCGGCTGTGCGACAGAACGCTGAGCTCCAGCGGCATGGCCCCGGACGCATGGGACACAAAATGCCCCTGATGCATGGATTTCAGCTCCGGTACCAATAACCTTATCAGCACATAGTTCTGTTCATAGAGTTCCATCAACGTGGCGAACCGGTCGGTGGTCTTTGGTCGATGAAGTAGCGCGTTGTACATGACCCTATTATGGTGGCCGCGGCCAGTCAGTTCAAACGAAATGTTGCGCTACAGGTACCGTGACCGCCATGCAGAATTTTGACGCGTATGGCAATTACGGCAAATGATGCAAGGCATAACCAGGGTACGGATCCGAAGAATTGGCGGCCGGTTATTCGAAACCAGACTCTTGATCATTGAAATAACGGTAAATTGACGCCACTATCACCCGTCCAGGTCGAAAAGTTCACGGGTAATGCGTTACCGCTACTTGCGATGACTGGCATAATAGTGATAATGGCGCCGGAGCGCCGATACCCTGACTACAGGCTAACAAGAGATTTAATGGCTAAAGAAGAACCCATAGAGATGGAGGGCGTGGTTGTTGACACCCTTCCCAACACGATGTTCCGAGTAGAACTGGAAAACGGGCATGTTGTTACTGCTCACATTTCAGGCAAGATGCGCAAGCATTACATTCGAATACTCACCGGTGACAAGGTCACTGTTCAAATGACCCCCTACGATCTGAGTAAGGGTCGAATCACGTACCGTAGTCGTTGATCGCACGGTCAGGGGGTTGCTGCGCAATACGTTAACGCAGCAACTGCCCTCGCAGGAAGCGACTATACCGTCGCTTCCTTGTTCTCCTTGCTCTCAAATTCAAAAGCAAGGTCGCCTTTTTCATCGAGAATCACGTTCACTCGTCCGCCTCGGCTAAGCTTTCCGAACAGTATCTCGTCAGCCAGATGCTTCTTCACGTTCTCGCTGATCAGTCTCGACATCGGTCGGGCTCCCATTCGGGAATCGAATCCATGCTCTGCGAGCCATGCCTTCGCCTCATCATTAAAGTCGATTGATACATTCTTCTCTTCCAGTTGCGCCTCAAGCTCGATAATGAACTTGTCAACGACGTTGAGAATAATGCTCTTGTCAAGCGGCTTGAACTGAATGATAGCGTCGAGTCTATTGCGGAATTCAGGCGTAAACAGTTTGTTGACCGCCTCATTACCGTCGGTGCTGTGATCCTGTTGTGTAAAGCCCATTGTGGTGCGTGAGATAGACTCAGCGCCTGCATTGGTAGTCATGATCAGGATAATGTTTCGGAAATCTGCCTTGCGGCCATTGTTATCCGTGAGCGTTCCATGGTCCATCACCTGCAACAGCAGATTGAAGACATCCGGGTGCGCTTTCTCAACCTCATCCAGCAGCACGACCGCGTGCGGGTTCTGAATTACGGAGTCGGTCAGCAATCCTCCCTGGTCAAACCCGACGTAGCCCGGAGGTGCGCCGATCAGCCTGGACACGGTGTGCCGCTCCATGTACTCAGACATGTCGAACCGGATAAGCTCTATGCCCATGATCTTGGCCAACTGCTTGGTGACTTCTGTCTTTCCAACCCCGGTTGGGCCGGCAAACATGAAACTGCCGATAGGCTTGTCCTGAGGCCCCAATCCCGAGCGGGACATCTTGATGGCTGCACCCAGCGCATCGATAGCCTCATCCTGGCCAAACACCAGCATGCGAAGATCTCGGGCAAGCGTTTTGAGTTTGTCCATATCCGTTGAAGAAACGCTTTTCTCCGGAATGCGGGCGATCTTTGCCACAATGGCTTCGATGTCCTTGACGGTTATCTGTTTCTTGCCTTTGCTGGTCACGCCTTTCACACGGTGATTAGCGCCGGCCTCATCAATGACGTCAATCGCCTTGTCTGGCAAAAATCGATCGTTGATATAACGCCCAGACAGTTCGGCAGCCGTTTTCAGCGCATTGTTAGAGTATTTGACCTCGTGGAATTCCTCGTAGCGGGATTTCAACCCCTTGAGAATTTCAAAGGTTTGATCCACCGAGGGTTCCACCACATCGATCTTCTGAAAGCGACGAGACAGGGCCCGGTCTTTTTCAAAGATACCCCGGTATTCCTGATACGTGGTAGAGCCGATGCATTTCAGCTCACCGGTAGCCAGCATTGGCTTGATCAGGTTCGACGCATCCATGACACCACCCGACGCTGCACCGGCACCGATGATGGTGTGTATTTCATCAATAAACAGGATTGCACCGGGTTCTTTCTTGAGCTGATTGAGAATACCTTTCAGACGCTTTTCGAAATCACCTCGATATTTGGTTCCGGCAACCAGAGCGCCGAGATCCAGAGAGTAGATAGTGGCTTCGGAGAGCACTTCAGGCACTTCCCCATCCACAATTTTCTTGGCAAGGCCTTCCGCGATGGCGGTTTTACCCACACCCGCCTCTCCCACCAGCAACGGGTTGTTTTTTCGCCGGCGGCAAAGAACCTGGGATGCTCGTTCGACCTCATGATCTCGACCGATCAGCGGATCAATTTCGCCTGCCAGGGCTTTGTTGTTCAGGTTGGTTGCGAACTTGTCCAATGGCTTGGCATCGCTTTCGCCTTCTTCAGCGCCATACTCTGCGCTGTTTTCCTCAGACTCTTCAGGCTCGTCCTGAGAGTTCTTGGCGATGCCATGCGAGATGTAGTTGACGACATCCAGCCTGGTAATGTTCTGCTTGTTCAACAGGTAGACGGTTTGCGAATCCTGCTCGCCGAAAATGGCCACGAGTACGTTGGCACCTGTCACCTCTTTTTTTCCAGAGCTCTGCACATGGAAAACAGCACGTTGCAGTACGCGCTGAAAGCCCAGGGTTGGCTGGGTTTCCCGCGTATCATTTTCGTCGAGCAACGGGGTGTTCTCGTCAACGAAGCTGTCAAGCTCGTCGCGCAGGGTTTCCAGATCACCACCACAGGCACGCAGCACCTGTGCGGCAGTCGGGTTGTCGATAAGGGCGAGCAGCAGATGCTCAACCGTCATGAACTCGAATCGACGGGCACGCGCTTCTTTAAACGCGTTGTTGAGGGTGAATTCCAGCTCTTTACTAAGCATTGTTTGATCGTCCGCTCATGAAACTTCGATACGCTGCGGGGAAATGGTTCCCCAAGAGCTTGAATGACTCTGTACAGCAGGGGTTACAAGACCTAACCACCATTTATTACACCTTTTCCATTTCACACAGCAATGGATGCTTTCGTTCACGTGCCAGCTGAGTGACCTGTGCAACTTTTGTCTCAGCAATTTCCCGCGTGAATACACCACAAACACCCTTGCCTTTCTGATGAACATGCAACATGACCCGTGTGGCCTGTTCCTTGTCCAGTTTGAAAAATACCTGTAACACTTCAACGACGAATTCCATAGGCGTGTAATCGTCGTTCAATAAAACCACTTTCCAGAGCGGTGGCTTAGCCAACTTGGGTTTTGCCTGTTCAACGGCAAGTCCACCTTCTCTGTTCGTGTCTTCTTCACTCATTACGCTTTTCCACGAGATCGTCCAGTCGTTCCTGTAACGGCTGCATACAGCTAGTACGTTTATAACAGGGACTCGTGTCACGATCACGTCTGGTTCGACAATCGCAATATTCGTACCCCTATATCATGGTGCCTGAAAAACCTATCTCAATTGCGCACCAAACTACATTCTGCAACCCATAACTTACCCTTACGAGGATTAAAAGTGTAGCCCCGGTTGATAAGGGAAAAGGTGATCAATAACACTCTTTTTGGCGGCCAGCGGAGCACTGGCCGTTCAACCACCCGAAAGTTCGGTGTAGTGTGTGGGTGTCCACCGTGAAAACAACCTGCACAACTGTGTCAGCCAAGTGACAGGCGTGTTTTCGCAGGGTGAAGCAGTGCCTGCTGCAATGGCCTCACCGACCACATGAATGCGTTGTCAGGATGGCAAAAAAGCAGGCTGGCATCGTCGACCGCCGGCTCAGGCTTACCCCGAGAGTTTTCTGAAGAAACCCCGTGCTGCACGCTTTGTGCGACGCTGTGCGCGTTTTCTGGATTGATCAGTCGCTGACGAACCACCGTCATCGGCCGCCTGTTGCTGAGACTGATAGGCGGCTGCACCGCGTGATGCGCTTTTTCGGCCCATTTTGCGGCGTCTCTGCCGGCTGTCGCTCTGCTGATCTGCCGTGCTGTCACCGTCGGCAGACCCTGTGTCTACCTGATCTTCAAACTCTGAATCATTGGCCGCCGATGGCGCACTGTCACCCCGCTGGGCAAACGCGTTGGTTCTCACCTTTTTCTCAATCAGGCTCTCTTCCACTTCGGTCTTTTTCTGCTTGAGCACCTGCATGACGACCAGATAAGCCCAGAAATAAGCCGTGAAATTCAGTGCCACCGCCCGTGATCCGAAGATACAGACAACCGCATAACAGGCCGTTGCTGACGCACCGCCTATGCCGATGGCCTTGATAAATCGATCTGTTTCATTCTGCGAATGCAACCTGCCCAGGTAGAAACTGTAGCCGAGAATGAGCACGAACAGACTTAACGCTGGCAAACCCATCTGAGAGCCTATGTACAGATACATGCTATGAGGATCACTTTCCAGGACAGGCGTTTCTGTGTACTCGGCTTTTAAATAAGGAAACCCTTTGAATCCCTTGCCAAAAATCGGATCTTCCTGAATCATCTGCGCAGCGGCTCGCCACATGACCAGGCGGGTGGAGGAGCTTTTGTCCAGTTTTTGTTCAGCCGTTGCCTCGGAACTGGTCTGGTCAGCAGTGACGGTATCCATCCTGGCCATGATGGATTCGGGTATGAAGCTTGGAAAAACCAGAAAAAAGCACAGGGCCAGCGTCGCCCAGAAGGCCAGGAAACCTTTGCCCTTGAACCACCCGGCCATCAAGCCGCCGGCAACCATCGCGAGGTAAGCGCCGCGAGAGAAGGTAGTGATGAGCACTTTGGCTGTGAGCAGAAAATATGGCGTTAACAACCATGCCCGCAAATCCTTGATGTAGATGACGAATACGGCAATCAGCGGCAGCAAGGTATAGGCAACGAATCCGCCGAAGTTGTTTGACTGCATGTGCGGCCCTTCAATCCGACTCTTCTCGATGGTGGATCGGCCCATTTTTTCGAGCATCTCCGGCACGGAGAATAGAACCACCAGAATCGAGCCGATCATCATGTAAACGACACAGCGCTTAGCAATTTCAACATTACGCACACAGGTCAGCACGATGAAGTAGAAGATAAACTGATCAACCCAGGCTTTATAACTCAGTAATTCGTTATAAATCAGATAGGTACGACCACCTGGCACCAAGGATATCGTCACCGCTGACAGCGAACTCAACACGGCAAATGAAACGACAAGCCAGGTACCTGGCGGCCAATCGGCAATCTTCTGGCGCTTGCTCATGGCTTGCAATACTGCTGCGAACAATCCCAGCAGAACCAGCATGTTGGTGCCATTGACACCCGGTGCCAACGGCACCACGAACACCTTCGAGAAGGGTAAGTAGATGAGCATACAGGCCATAACCAACTCAACGCCGCGAAAAGCACTGATGGCTACCACCAGCCCAAGACCCAGCGCGATCGGATACAGAATTGCCTTTGGCCAGCCGCCACCCGTCAGCGTGATTGCCAGTACCACAAAAGCGGGCACCGACAGAAACAGCAGAACGGGTTGCAAACCGGCAAACGCGGGCCAGCCGGAGATCATGTTTCGATCGCCTTCGGTTTGCCGCAATCTTCTCAGCAATCCACGCGAACGCTTGCGCGAAACTCGTGTTGAACGATCCGCGCCCCGCCGGTGTTTGCGCGCTCCCTGATCCACGTCAGCATCATCGATACCGTCGATATGATCGTCGTCAGCGTGCTGAAATGGATTTGTAGAGGCCATGATAAAGCCGGTTGCCCAGGGTTCGTTGCAGCAGTTTCTTGGCCTGGCTGCGACGGCGAAGTTGTCGGTAATAGGTTACATCGGGTGCGATCATCCGATCAAACTCAGCCAACTGAGTCTGGTGTCTTATCGCTGTCCTGCTCAGCGGCAGTGTACTGGCCATCGTTAACAAGCTGCTTGCCTCAGCGGCCGTTTTGCTGGTCTCGTGTGTAAAACACTGTGACGCGTCAATCATGCCAGTATCAGACCCGAACCACTGCAAATAACCAGATTGGCGCATCAACTCCAGCGTATTGCGTTGATAGCGGCCGCCAGGAAAGGACATTGACTGGCATGGACTGCCGGTAGCATCCTCCACAAAGCGCCGGCTATCCAGCAATTCACTGGCGGCTTGCTCATGGCTCATGTCAGCAAAAAATTGATGTGACACGCCATGGCTCCCGATTATCATTCCAGGCTCTGTCGACAGTTTCCGGAGCTCGGCAGAAGACATGAATCCGGCGCGTTGATCAATAAAGCCGGATGTAACAAAAAAGTAGGCCGGAAGTCCGCGCTCGACGAGCAAGGGTGCGGCAATGTCCAGATTACTGCGGTGACCATCGTCAAAGGTAATGACGATATTCGGAGTATCAGCTGAGCAAAATGTTCCCGCACCACGCTCTGCTATACGATCCAGCTGAGCAGCGAACTGATCCTCGCTAACCGCGTAGGGCATGTCTTCGCTGTCGATAGCGCTTGTGTCACTACCGCGGTATAGCGCGTGATACATCAGAACAATGCTCATGAGGATTTCCAGCGCACTGCGCTGCCCCCGCGCAAAGCTCGATAGGCCCCAACCACAGCTGCAGCATTGAGCTGCAGAAACAGGTTCACGATGGATGTTATGCGGTTGGATACGCCCAGCATGCCCAGCACCCCCACTGCATAGAAAGTCAGCTGCGCAGCCAGCATGACACGCAGAAATTCATGAGTACCAACGATGCTCGAATACAGCGCTATCAGCAACGCGTACGGCACGATGAGCCGGAACACCTTGTGCGATAGAAACTGCCACCACACAGGATTTTCCAGGGGATTGAACATCCAGGGATGACGCGTGAAGGATTGAAAATTTCCAGCCAGCGTTCGCGCCTTGCGTTTGAACTCACCCGATGCCTTGGCTTCAGGTCGATCATAGGCACGAGCGAGTGGCTCGAAAACCGTACGCTTACCTTGTTTGAGCAAACCCACCGGAATGTCAAAATCGTCCAGCAAGGCATCGGCAAGCAGCGGTGAGTATTCGCTACGGCGGATTGCATACAAGGCCCCGGTTGCACCGGTTGTCGAAAACACCCGGCTTTCGTTCTCGCGAATCCATTTTTCATACTGCCAATAGAGGCCAACGTCACCCACTTCCACACCATGCTCGTCGGTTAAAACCAGCTCGCCACTCACCGCACCAACGGTGGGATCCTGCAGGCGATTGACCAACGTCTGCACAGCATTAACAGATACCGTTTGTCGAGCATCCATGAATACGATGATCTCTCCGGTTGCGCGCTCAACCCCCAGATTCAATGCGGTTGGTTTTCCGGCACCTTTAGAATAATGCTCGAAATGCCAGGTACCCCGCTGAGCACATGCTTCACGAAGTATGTTAACGGTGCCATCTGTAGAGCCATCCGAAATAAAGATGCATTCCAGCAGATGTTTTGGATAATCCAGTGCGTCAAGCGACGCTATCTTGGCCGGCAGATGGTTCATTTCGTTGTGCGCAGCAATAATAACAGTGACTGATTGCTCGCGTATCGCGGTGCTGGGAGCTGCCTGTTGATTCTGAAGAGACGGCACTACGCGACGGGATGGCGTTAGCGCTGCTCGATAGTGCAACAAGACCGGAAACACCACGTAGGTGTAAATGCAGAACGCGATTGAAATCATGAACACGTAGATCATGATTTAGCCTCACTACTGGAAAATCGAACCATCCGTTCACTCATCCACTGCTTTACCGATGGATCGATCAACCACATGAACAGTAGCAACACACTGGTGCCTGCCAGCCCCTTGATCAGGAAACTGACAACATCTGAACCGAGAGTGACCGGATTCAGGACCATGAACACAATGGCGCTGGCCAGCATCATCAGAATCGGTGAGCGCAAGGAAATCGGAAACTTGACATGTCTGAACGCCAGCGTGGAAACACCGACCATGAAAACGGCATAGGAGATGATCGTGACCATGGCAGCACCGCTGATACCCAGCTTGGGAATCAGCAGGACATTAAGCACCAGATTGATTACCGTGGCGATCAGGCTCCAGACCATGAGCACTTTGGTGTTCTTGAATATGTAGAGCCCGGCAGCCAGAAAATGCACGGCACCTTCCAATAGAAAACTGAACGCCACATACGGAATGATGATCGTTCCCGGGGAATACTTGGCACCAGCAAGAAAGCTCAGCAAGTGCGGGCTGGTGATGGAGAACATGGTAATGAACGGAATACCTATCACCAGAAACAAATGGAAACCGCGAGACAGAAATGCCTGAGTTTGCGGCTTGCCTTCCTGCTCCCACATCTGCATGTAGGCTGGTTTTACCGCCTGCATCAGGGCAGCCAGGATGATAATGTCAATGTAGGATGCGAAGTTATAGGAGGCAGAATATTGCCCCAGCGCGCTGACACCGAGTATGGATTCGATCAGATAGCGGTCGCTGAGTCGCAGTACAAGACCTAGCGATTCAAGAATCATCAGCGGCAAACCGTACATCAACATGGCTTTGGCCAGACGGCCGGATACGTCTTCAGCCTTGAATTGGAAATCGGGCAGATACTGATAAATAGCGTAACTGACACCTGCTACCTCGGCCACCAGCAAACAGGCAACCACGGAACGAGGGTCAAGGTGCGCCATCAATAACACACCGATTATCAGCGACAGGTTGAGGAATCGCGAAAGGCTCTGGGCAATCGCAACATCAGCACTGCGCTGTTGCGCCCTGAGAAAGTTCATAGCGCCACTTCCCAGCAATCGAACAAAGACGATGACTGAGGCCAGCACAAAGAGTGAAGAGATGTTTTCGTACTGCAGGAAGTTCGGCAGGATAACCAGACCTGCCAACAACCAGAGCCCCGTTGTTACACACGCGAAACAGAAGAACACCATGCTCACGGTACTGTTGAGCTGACTCACCGAAAAGTCGATATTGGCGTTCTTGACCTGCGCGAAGAAGCGGATAACCGCATGCTGCACACCTAGCTTGCCAATGGCAATAAACAGCGTCAGGCTCGACGTGATCAAACCGACGATGCCATACTCCGCGACGCTCAGGCTACGTGTGAGGATGGGAAAACTGACCAGACCAACCACAGCTGAGAGTACACCTGCAGAGGCGTAGTTTCGTAAATGACGAACAATGCCAACAGCGGCCATGAGTCTGTACTCTGTCAGACCGGTTGATACAGGTCGTGCAAACTGGACAAGGAGGCAAAACTGGCTCCCTCATCTGCACACCATTGCAACGCAGCCTGCATATCGTCCAGAAAGCGTTGCACCTCATCAGCAGTTTGAGGATAAGGCGACGCCTTCTCTATGATTTCCATGGAGTGGAACATCATGTTGATGGACAACACACGTTGAGAACTGTGCTTGCGCAGCTGGTAGCGGAAAATCTCTTTCATCTGATCAACCGTCGCAAACCACGGGCGAAACCAACGAGGGTCTCGAAAGAGACGCGGCTTGACAGTCACCGGCACTTCAAGCAATCGTGATTCGGAATAAACGCCTGCGACAGCAATTTCACCCTCTGCAGGGAAATAGGGTTGCTCGGGTGCTTTTCGAAAATCCACGACCGCGTTTGGCTCACTCCAGCGGATATGGGGAGTCACACTGGTATCCACCTTGTACCCCAGACGTTGGAGACTGTCGATAGACTCTGACGATGCTCCATAGCGCCCTGCCCTGAAACTGGTTGGACGGTATCCAAGTTCGCGCTCGAACAAATCCGTTAGATTCCGTAATTTCTGATACTCGATGTCAGGGGCATAGCTGCACTGAAAATCCGGGCTGTCGACACCGGCATAGTCGTAGAATTTTTTCTCTGGCTCCACGAAGGCGGCATGAAGGTGAGTACCGTATTCATACCGGCCATCCAGATGTTTCAGCGCTTCCACACACGCTTTGTTTTCCAGCACTTCAACGGTGAGTAAATAGGTAGGTATGGCTCCTACCGACTCGAATGCGGGTTGGAGTCTATTGGGCAAGCCTTCGGTTATCGACTCGAATGCCAGAGGGTTCGAGCGAACCCATTGGCTGTCATGATCGCATTCGGTGTCGATCGAAACCGTGACAACAACTTTCTCGACACTAGACACGGTACAGTTCCACGAGTTGATCTACCACTCGGTCAAAGCCGAAACGGTTGACCATCAGCTCCCGGCCTTTAGCGGCGACTTGTTGTCGCAATTCAGGCTCATCGATCATGCGTACAATCTGCACAGCCAGTTGTTCGGCATCACCCACGGCAAACAGCAAGCCCGAACTTTCATGCTCCACCAAGTCAGTGTTGCCGCCAATATCAGAGGCGATAACCGGCTGTTGTTCAACCATCGCCTCCATGACGGAGTTGGGAAGACCCTCCGCGAAAGAAGGTTGCACGTATATATCCAGCGTCCGGAAAAATTCTCGCGTGTCTTCAACGAGTCCCAGCCACTGTATGCGTGATCCAATACCCAGCGATTCGGCCTGCTCTCGCAAAGCCTCCTCCGTTTCCCCACTACCGGCAATAATCAGCTGTAGCTCACTATCTGGCCTGGCCTGTTGCGCTTTGGCAAAGGCGTCTAACAGCACATGAACACCTTTCACTTCTCGCAAACGACCACAATAGCCAATACTCAGACCCAACGGTTTAGACAGTTGCCTCGGGTCGATTCGCGTATCGATACCATTGGGGATGAACCTTATCTGTTCATCACGAAATCCCGCATCAAGCAGTTTGACTCGGGTTTGTTCACTGATGGTTTGCACAAAGTCCACCTTTCGCAAACCACGTCGGAGCAAAAAATTCAGTGGCTTGAACCGCTGGCGCTGATCCAGCACACCACCTTCAAACTCATAGAAACCGGAAATCTTCGTGGTCACGGGCAATCCGGTCCAGCGTCGGCAAAAACCTGCTGATGCAGCCAGTAAGTGCGTAATATGGATATGCAGGGCGTCAAACCGATGCCGATTTTTGAGAAGGTACGTCGCGAAATAAACCATCAATACCAGAGAGCCTATCCAGCGAACGTGAGGGTAATCTACCCGGTTCACGGTAAAACCGTGAAAGCTTTCCGTCAGGCTTTGGCTTTTAAGCACGCGAGGGGTAACGAATTCAACATACGCACCACGCTCGCGCAGTGCCATAGCTAACTTGAGTGCCTGGCTCTCAGCCCCTCCCAGCCCCGGGAAGCGACTGTCCACTGCAAACAACAACCGTAATTGGCCGTGCTCGATTGAGCCCCGAATGGCTCCGGATGCTGGCTGCGTATCTTGATCTGTTGAACGAACGGGGCCAGATGATGCCTCCTCTGCGATGACTACCGTATGCTCGTGCGCATTGGCGGAATGAGCAGCACGCGTTGCGGCAAATTCGGTAATCCTGACCGAATGTTCTGCCGCCTTCATTGCAGCAAAGACTTTAATTCGACAGTCAAATCGCGACTCGCCCTTGAAGGCGGTGCCCATCGCAATCCGATCGTTACACGATTTTCAGTGACGTCGATGTCCTGTTCCACGCCCACTCCGGTACTGAAGCGCGTCAGCAGCCCGGTGGCACTATCGTGAACTACGGAACCTTCCAGTTCAAAGCTGCGACTCAGCCTGTACACAAGCTGCGCACCGGCCAACACGGAATCCGTTTCATCGCGGCGATTGTCGTACTCCTGGCGCTCATAGCGAACACCCAGCTCACCTCTCAAGCGCGTGCTAAGTCGGGTAGACCACGACCCGAACGCAAATGCCTGCATCTGATCTTCACCATCGGCACTTAGAGACAATGATGGATCACTGGCCAACAACTGATAGTCCAGTTCCGACACACCCACGCCCACATCAATACTATTCACACTGGATTGAAACGAATATTCAAGTGTTAATTCCGTATCGGCAAAGAACCCCGCAATTTCCGGGCGCAGCCCAACCGTCTCACCGCCACCACTGATAAGACTTTCGACCGTGCTCAGCGTCTGATCATTCAGGTTACGGGTCAGCCGCGCGGTAAAAGCCGTTTGCGGCCCTAATGTTCTGGTCGCGCGAAGTTCTGCGTTCAACCCATTGAGTGATTCGTCCTCCGTGTCGTAGCGGGTAACGCCCAGCTCGCCATAGAGTTCGAGGAAACCCCGTAGTCGGTTGCCAAAGACAGAAATGGACGATCGATTGAAATCGCCATTGGCTACCTGCGCCGTGGCGGAGTCTTCAGGCACATCCGTGAATACGTCTCCGAGCCGAAATCCATAGTAACTACCAGGCGTGGTCTCACGTTCATGGCTGAAGTTGAACGTGTACAACGATTCGATGACTTCGTCTTCTTCAGTCTGATTGACATAGAGTGCGCGAGCGCGAGTCCGGCTGATGCCTTCAACATCGTATTCGAAGCTCGGGCCGGTTACGAAAACGTTGCGACGATCAATCTCCGTGTCGTCTATGGTTTGAACAGCGTTGTCGTTACGAACGCCACCCAGTATGTCACCGACGTACCAGCGCCATGATCTGGGCGTGAGCGCGAACTCAGCAGCCCCCAGAAACCGGGTCACCGTGTTGAAGGACGAATCCTCTTCGGAAATGACGCGCCGCGTATCAATCTCACCGGAAAACGCCGCTTGCACAACACGGCTGCGCTGTTCGCCGTACACACCCAGCAGTGCGCCAGCAGTCTGGCCATCTTCTTCATCGGGGCTGTTGACACCGGCTATGTTGTCACTGGACTCAAGAGACAGAAGACCCTCGAACCCCAAGTCCAGCGCGTGCACTGCACCGATACCCGGGAGGGACACGAGCAAGACCAATAGGCCTGCATGATGTAGCTTTCGATGAGACACAGTTCGATTGAAGACTCGGCGGTGGTACGAGAGTAGAAACGACTCGACAGTACACAGGATAGAGATGCTCATGACTTTCTCAGCGACCAGTCTTTTGCACCTTTGAGCTTTACAGGCACAAACTGCGGACATGTCCACTGATACCGAGCGATCAGGCAGGCTGGTTATTGATTACGATACCGGCGAGCCTTCGTTCGTCAATTTCATCGATCACTGAGTCAAGCGTGCCTGGCGTTACGCCACCATAGGGCACAACAAGGACCGTGTAGTCACAGATTTCGGACAGTATTCTGGCGTCTGCCGACGTTGTCATGGAAGGCCCGTCAACGATGACGAATCGATTATCGTAGCGCTCCTTGATGTCGAGCATCAGCTGCTTGTAGCGAGCACTGGTGAAGTGTTCGGCGCTGATCTCGTTGTGGCTACCGATAGGCACGCAGCGCATGCGCGGTATACCACTCGGATTGACAATATGCTCGATACCCAACTCTGGACGTTCGAGGTATTCAAGCAGACCACGCGCATCCTCGCGGCCGATCAGCTTCATCAGTTTGTGCAGTATTGGCGTATGAAGATTGGCTTCGACCAACATCGACGTTCGCGCCTTGTCGAATGCAATGGTAGCGGCAAGATTGAGGCTGACGAAACTTCCGCCACCCTCAGGCACCACGGAGCTGACGAGAACACTGAAGTTTTTTTCAGGATTCAAGCTGTACAGTTTGGTGCGCAGCTGTCGCATCGCATCAACCATATCGCGGTTTTTTGATCGCGGGTGCACGATGCCGAGGAGATCGAGCTGCCGGTCACTGAACAGCTTCGCCTCTTCCATATTGGCGATGTCGGCACGCGCCCGATCCGCAATACTGACGGAATCGTTGGCGGCTCTTAACTGGTTGCTACCCCCTTTTGGTCGCGACAGGGGCACCATGGAGCGACCTGCCTTGCGGCTGCGACGCTCAGATTTACCCTGCTGTTGCTCCAGCATGGATCTGACGTTCGCAAACTTTGCGCGGTCCGTCATAGGGGGGATCCTCCTGTGGATGCTTCCAGGGTAAATTTGACGATAAATACCACAACGTACATACAGCACATGAATGCGATCGTTGCCATGATAACGCTGGGGCGACGGAAAAACGGGGTTTTCTCAGTCGGAGATTTCATGTGTGGCACGGTAGTAAGTAGTGGCAGTTCCAACAGGTCGGTGACCGCAGACGCTGTACGGATCCTCGGATCGATCTTGAGGAAGATAAACAGATAGATAAATGGCAGCACCGTTGCCAACACTAACCCGGCAAGAACAATATGCATGAAACGCAAGCCGTTGGGTCGAGCCGGAAAATTGGCAGGCTGGTGGATTCGATACAGCACACCCTGCTGTTCAGCACCCAGAGTCATGCTTAATCGTGCATTCTCCTGCTGGCTTAAGAGATCTTCATAGAACTTCTTGTTGATCTCATAGTCTCGCGTTAGTTCGGAAAGTTCTCGTTCTACCTGTGATGTTTTAGCGGATCGCTCGATTTCCTTCTCAAGCAATACCTTGAGCTGACGCATCCTGGATTGCTGAGAATCGGCTTCAGCAGAAGTCCTTGCCAGATCACTACGCAGTTGCTGATAAACAGGACTCAAGCTTGCAGACCCTGAGAAGGTTCGACCACCGACATTGAAAATCGCCTGACCTTGCCCCTGGGAAGATGCCTGCTCGGAACGCAGCTCGGCCTGGGACTTCACGTCCTCGATTTGCTGACGCAACCGCACGATGTCCGGGTAATCGTCGGTGTAGGAAAGGCTGAGCAGGTCAATCTCTGCCTGCAACTGCGCGATCTGGTCTCGCGTTTGACTGATCTGGTAATCGCGCGCCAGAGTGGAAGACTCATTAGACAGTTCTGCCTGCAGACTTCGTCTGCGCTGATCCGCCTGTGCGAACAGCAGAGAGGTTTGTTCGAAATCGCGCTGTAACTCGACAATGCGAGCGTTTACGTTGCCTTCGGTCGTGTTGCTGATTCCTGGATGCTGGCTTCTGAAGCTCTCCAGCCGCCCTTCTGCATCCTCCAGTTTATCTCGGTAGGTCTCTACCTGGTCGATAATGAATTCGAAGGCCTCTGTGGTCTCTTCCGCAGAAGAGGCCATGGTTTTCTTCAGAAACAGCTCTGCGAACAGGCTGGTGGTCTGGAAAGCAATTTTCGGATCCGGGTGCCAGAAATCAATCTCGAGCAGCTGGTTGTTA
>CALLPU010000426.1 GCA_938016235.1 uncultured Granulosicoccus sp.
TATCACCCATAACCCAGAGTTGCCAGGCGACGGCTATCGTATTGATCTCTGACGGGGAACCCACGAGTAACGCAGAAAGTGCTGTGTTAACAGAAGTTGTGGGACATGACGCTTCTGGCTGTGAAGATCTGAGTGTCAGCATTTTCACTGCAGGTCCGGGGGGCTACACCGCTGGTAATTGCGGGCCTGAGATAGTCAAGGATCTTGCCAACAATGATCAGATCAGCACCATTCCCGGAAGCACCGTCAAGACCTACACCGTGGGTTTTGATGTTGACGGCCCGGGCAAATCCTATCTGCAAAGGCTGGCAGCGGATGGCGCAGGCAGCTTCTTTGAGGCAAACGCAGCTGATGAGCTAAACGCGGCCATCCGTGAGGCCATCAATGAAATTGCAGGCGGATCGCAGAGCTTCACACAGTTTTCCATTGACGTGAACAAGGCGACGTACTCACACGATAACCGCGCTTTTTTCAGCCTGTTTTCACCTAATTCAGGACCAGCATGGACGGGTAACGTCAAAGGGTATTTCATCGAATCAAACGGGTTCATCGATACGCTCGGCCAACCTGCCATTGAGGTGGTAGACAATGTGGTTAAGTTTACTGATACCGCGCAAAGTTTCTGGTCGTCAGCTGCGGATGGCAATGATGTCATGAGTGGTGGAGCCAGCGAAGTAGTATCCACGCAATCCACACGAGCGCTACTGACTTTTGTGGGTAGCAGCATTCCAGCCGGTGGTGTCAATCTGACCGGTTCCTCTGACTATAGTCTGGCGAAAGAGAACGCCCTGATTACCGACGCTGCAATGGGACTGCCGGCCGGTTCTGCCTTGCGCGAAACCAGCCTGGATTGGTTGCAGAGCGCACCTATGGGAGATCCGCTACATACCGTGAGCCTGCGTGTCGACTATGCAGCACGCACGGTGCTGTACGCAATGACTAACCAGGGCTTGTTGCACGCTATCGATGCGTCAGAGCCCCGAAGCCTGAATGACCATACGAGCACCAGTGAGCTGTTCGCATTCATGCCTCAGCGCCTGTTGCCCAATCTACCAAAACTGGCCACACCTGTTCCGGGTAGCGATCATATCTACGGATTGGATGGTGGCCTGACTCAATGGCACACGGATACCAACAACGATGGAATCGTTAACAACGGCGAGAAGGTATTGCTGGTGTTCGGCATGCGTCGAGGTGGAGATGCCTATTATGCACTGGACGTCAGCAATCCCCTGTCGCCTTCTCTGGAGTGGATGATTGATTCATCCACCAGCGGTTTTTCAGATCTGGCTCAAAGCTGGTCAAAACCCTCGCTGATTACCGTCAATGACGGTGGAACAGACACCAGAATGCTGGTGTTTGGTGGTGGCTACGATGCCGCGATACTGGATGACACCACTGCACCAACGCCCTCGGCGGGAAACGCGTTGTACATGATTGATGATACGGGTTCATTGCGGTGGTCGGTAACCAGTGCCAACCATGCCAGCATGCAGTATTCCATTGCGTCGGATCTGACTGTACTGGACGTCGACGAAAATGGCGCGGTTGATCGAATATACACAGGCGATGTCGGTGGTCAGGTGTGGCGCATCGATCTCGACGACATCACCGATACCCCGGTCGTGACGCGTTTGGCTGACTTCAGTGCTTCAGGGTTTCACCCGTTCTTTTACGCTCCCAGTGTGGCAGCCGCCCGGTTGAATGGCAGCCTGTTTCTGTCAGTTGCATTGGGCTCGGGGAATCGTACCGATCCGCTGGATGAGCTGAGCAACAATGCTCTGTTCATGCTTCGAGATACGCACATGTCGCCCATGGACCCTGCTGCCATACCGCCGGCAATTGTGTGGTCCGAACTCTACAACGCAACTGATAATGATATCGGTTCCACCGATCCGCTCGTTTCGGGACCTGCCATGGACGCACTGGAGTTGGCAAAAGGCTGGAGGATCGACTTTAGCACCGGGGAGAAATCCATGTCGCGGCTGGTGACATTTGAAGACACGATCATGGCGACCACCTTCAGTGTTGCTGGAGGTAGTACCGATCCGTGCGCATTCGATACCGTGTCCAGACTCTACACAGTGAACATCAAGACGGGAGAACCTGTCAGGTTTCTCGATGATGGTTCCGTGTCGACAGACCCCATGACGGCCGCTGATCGCATCACCGAATTACCCAGCGGTGGCATACCCAGCTCACCGGTGGTTGTATTCCGGGCCGAGTCTGGTTCCGCTGATGTCTATGTTGATCGCCAGAAAGTCAGCTTTGTTGATGGACGACTCAGAACCATCTACTGGCACGCGCGCTAGCGGGGTGGGTTAGCTTGCACAGCGGAGGGGACCGCTAACCAGGCGCAAGGCTCTTGAGTTGTCGGTTGGTATACCAGTGAGCCACTAGTGCTGCGATGACGACAACGCTGATGATGGTGTAGAAGATCGACATCATCGGAAAGCCGCGATATACGATCAACCAGTAGTTGATGGTGACGGGAATGACGAGTTGGCGTGCAATACCCAGCACCATCGGAAACATCGGTTGCTTCAGCGCCTGCAGCATGGCCGTGCTCAGAAATAGAACGACGTAGGCGTAAAACGCGATCGCATCAATCCTCAAATAGGCGGCCCCGGTTTCCCGGATAGATTCATCATTGGTGAAGAAGTCCATCATGGCCGGCGACAGAAACACCATAGCGGGTATGGAAATGGCCGCCATGCCAAGGCCAAGAAGCAAGCCGGTTCTGTAGGTTTCCTGCACTCTGAGATAATGGCCGGCCCCATAATTCTGTCCGGCGATGGCCATGACGGCTGTGTTCAATCCCAAGGCGGGTAACAGCAGTACCTGCTCAATGCGTAAGCCAACAGCATAGCCTGCGACGTGTTCACTGCCAAAACGACCCACAAGCGCTACGGTGATAAACCCTCCCAGGATGATCGTCAGCATATTAAAACTGGCGGGTAGCACTTGGCGAAGCAGAGCCAACCAGTAGCCAAGATTGCAGCGAGGACGGCTCCAGCGCCCGGTAGTACGGCACAGCACGCGATACAGATAGATGGCAGAGGCCGCCTTGATCAGCACGGTAGCCAGCGCCAGCCCAGAGACGCCCAGACCCAGCTTGAAGGTAAGCAGAGGGTTCAGTGCCAGATTGATGAAAAATCCTAACGCCAGCGCATTGCGATTCGATTTGGTATCGCCTAGTGCCATTAACGCACCGGCAGCGGCAAACGTTAGTATGAACGTGAATGATCCCAATAAGGTGATCGAGACATACTCCATGGACAACGGCGCGATATGACTCTCCGCGCCCAAGAACTTGACCAGTGGTTCTGCAGCCAGCCAACCCAGTCCGGTTACGATGGCACTGAGTAGCAAGGACAACCCAAACACCTGATCGACAAGGTTAGCGACTTCTCCGTCATGGTTCTTGCCAGCTTCCGGAGCAATGACCGCTGATGCACCCGTCTGTACACCTATCCCGATGGCCAGCAACAGGAAGAACACGCTACCGGCAATCGATACGCCTGCCAGCGCATCATCCGACAACTGGCCCGCGAACCAGAAGTCACTCAAGTTATACAGCGTGTTGAATATCATGCCCATGGACGCCGGTATGGACAGACGCACCAGATGACCAGACACGGACCCCTCGGTCAGTGGGCCTGAGGCGGATTTTGCAGTTTGCATGGGATTGAAGCGCGTGCGGTGGAAACGTGCCGTCAGGCAGGGTGGTTCACGCTGGCAGGCAGCCATTCCGTCGCCTGATTCGTCGAGCCGGTGTGTGCCGCAGAGTCTACCAACCCTGGCGGGCTAGCGCTTGGCAAACTCGTTCAATACCTTGATGGCTGTTTCAATCGAGGTTCTGATGGACTGTACATCCTCAAGCGCCACCGGATCACCGTTGGCTACATCCTCAAGCAACAGCTCGGAGCTGAGCAGCGCGCCCTGCAGGGGTGTTCTGATTTCGTGCTGCAAAGTCTTTGCGCCGGTGCTCGTGTGAGTACTGGTAGCCGCCGCGGATGAACGGGCTTCCATGTTGCGGTAGGCCTCCAGACAGGCGTGGGTCAAAAGATCTGAACGTTGTAGCATGGAATACGATTCTCCAGATTCCAGGTGTGAAGGCTCTTCGCCAGTGGAGGGACCCGCAAGCGCCTCTATCAGTATCAACTGGTAGCCCTGCAATACCATGGCGAATTCGTTATACGACAGTTTCGATTCACTTGCCTGTGCTGCAATGGCGGCGGGCTCGCAATCCGGATCGGATTCATCTGCCGCATTCGTTGCGCCGTCTTGATAGATCACCCGGGCGAAAGCCTGGGCGATAACGTGGGCTGACGATCGAGAACGCTGTGCGAATGAATCATCACCGACAAGACCGTGGCTGCTGCGGGTTTGCCATCGCGCGATCAATTGTGCAGCGTCTATCATGGGGATGGAATGCATCGGATGGGAGTTCCTGATTGACCCATCAGGATCGCCGGTTGGCAGAGCGGGCTTGCGTGCGCTTGAGCTGCTGTAGTAAGGGCATCAGTCGACTGGCCAGTTTCACACTACTGACAAGAGTATCGCCGATTTTCAGTGCACGTGTTTTCACAGGCATCAGCCGGGCCACCAGTACGCCACCGACAAACGGCAATACCAGCGCTATTGCCATGCCCGGCGATGATGATCTCTGGGTGTTAGCAGCCTGCTGAAACTCGTCAAGTTCGCGAGCAGCCTGACAGCGACGCTGCCAGGCCATGTTCACAGCCTGCTGTCTGGTCTTCAGGAGCATGAGAATCTTCTAGGGTTACCGTTTTCGCAATATCAGTGTTGTGAGTATGCCTGCCGCAAAGGCAATGCCGGCCGCCTGTAGCGGTTTCTCATGGATGAACTGCGTGACCTTGTCAGTGGTCTCCTGCACCGTCTTGTGCAGATCCGTCTCTATTTGATGAGCCTTGTCGGTGGCACTGATTGCCGCATCACGAGCGCCTTCCAGGTGGTCCAGGGTGGTCGCCTCGACAGCATCGATGGTGTCGTTGGCGACTTGTTTCATGCGTTCTGGTTGAGTCACAGTAGTAACCATAATTTATCGTTCCTCTTGTCAATGTGTAGGATCGGGCGCTGGGCTTTTTGACAGCGCCTCGCGGGTGCGTGGGAACTGGCACTGTGCGCGTAGCTTCAACAGCAGTAGCACGATGGCAATGCATAACGCCAGTTGTGCCAGCAGCATTAACGCTGATGCGGTAATCGACTGCAAACCAAGCCATTGCAGAACCTGATAGCCCGTGATCAGTAACCACACCCACGTACTCATCAGCGTGATGAACAGTGCGATCACGCCTGCGACAAACAATCCGGCACTGCTTACCGCAAGCTTCAGTTCAGCGACGGCCAGTTGCGTTGTCGTTGTGGTCAGGTTTACGGATGCCACCAGTCGGCTTAACAATCCCGACAGTGCACTTTCCAATGCCTCTGGTTGTGAAGTAGTCATGATTGTTACCTTGGAATGCCCGCCGGCTTCTCTATATGCGTCACATTATGCTATGCAAAGCATGCACCCTGTACGGTTCAAATGATGGGCGTTGTAGAATATGCAGTGCCTGAATGATGGCGAGATCCCCCGTTTTTTTTGACGAGCCTGGCGCTCCACAGGGTATTCAGGCGCAACACTTGCCCCATCACGTTAGTGAAACATCAGGAGATAACATGCGCGCCTTTACACTGCTCGATGGCGGCATGGGCCAGGAGCTCGTTCGTCGGTCAGGTAAGTCACCCACCCCCATGTGGTCGTCCCAGGTCATGTTGGATACACCGGAGCTCGTCGAGCAGCTACACCGCGACTTTATTGTTGCTGGCGCAGATGTCATCACTCTCAACGCCTACGCTGCCACGCCTGAACGTTTGGAAAGAGACGGGCATGCATCCCTGTTCAACTCTCTGCAGGCGGCTGCCTGCACTGTGGCTGTGGCTGCCCGCGAACGCGAAAACGCCTCACATGTTCAGCTGGCGGGATGTCTACCTCCGTTGGTTGCCAGTTATCACCCGGAACTTGCGCCAGAGCGCGAACAGTCTCTGGCGAACTACCGACGTATTGTTGAAGCGCAGTCCGACAGCGTCGATTTATTTCTGTGTGAAACCATGGGTTCGGTGTCAGAGGCGATAATCGCATCCACGGCAGCGCTCGAATCGGGTAAACCGGTCTGGGTTGCGCTGTCGCTGGACGACAAGGAGCCCACACAGCTACGAAGTGGTGAGCATTGGACTGACGCTACTGAAGCGCTGACGCAAACCGGCATTGCCGGCCTGTTGTTGAATTGTTCTTGCCCTGAAACCATCAGCGATCAGTGGAACGCGTTCAGTGCAGCAACGGACTTGCCGACCGGTGCCTACGCGAATGGATTTACCGCGGTTGACGGGTTAGGTGCCGGTGGTACGGTGAACGTACTGGAAACTCGCCAGGATCTGGGGCCGTCCGCTTATGCCGCATTTGCCCGGCTATGGGCAGAGCAGGGCGCGAGCCTGATTGGTGGGTGTTGCGAAGTGGGGCCGGATCACATTCGTGAAATCCACGCCATGCGATCGTGATGGTCAGCGCTCGTTGAGCCTTGGCGTGTACAGCCATTTAAAAGAGCATCGCCCCACCGACGCCTGGTGGGTGGGGCGATGCCAACGCGTCACTGCAGTGAGGTTCAGTTCATTGCAGAAAACACGTTGGTGCTCACCGGCTATCAGATAATCTGCTGCGGCTGCATGTCAGATGCACTGATTCCCGCTACCTGGTTAGGCGCTGTCATGGCATCCCGTCGGAAAGGCTCGCCCAGTTCCTGATTCAGAACCACTTCAATAAACGTGGTAACACCGTCGTTCATCTGCTCTTTCACCGCGGTTGTCAACGCTTCTGTCAACTCTTCGGTGGTGGTTACCTTCACGCCTTTCAGCCCGCAAGCGTCTGCGATCTGAGCGTACTCAACACCTTTGTTCAGCTCGGTGCCGACGAAGTTGTCCTGGTACCACAACGTGGTGTTGCGCTTCTCGGCACCCCATTGGTAGTTGCGAAAAATAACCATCGTGATCGGTGGCCAGTCGTTACGACCACATGCCGTCATTTCGTTCATGGAGATACCGAAGGCGCCATCACCGGCAAAGCCGATAACCGGTACATCGGGACAACCGATCTTTGCACCAAGAATGGCAGGCAGACCGTAGCCACAAGGGCCGAACAGACCCGGTGCCAGGTACTTGCGTCCTTTCTCGAACGTGGGATACGCATTACCGATTGCGCAGTTGTTGCCGATGTCACTGGAGATGATGACATCATCTGGCAGAGAGTCTCGGATGGCCAGCCATGCGTTGCGTGGAGACATGCGATCAGGCTCGCGATTACGGGCACGCTCGTTCCAGGTGATGCCTTCGTCGTTATCTTCTTCGTGCTCCATGGAAACGAGCTCCTGGGCCCAGCGATCCTTGGTCAGTTTGACCAGAGACTTACGATCCGCCCGACCGGCGTCACCCGCACCTTTCGCCAGTAGCGACTTGATCTGTTCAGCCACGTACTTGGCGTCGCCCTGGATAGCGACATCAACGCGTTTGGTCAGACCGATGCGATCGGCATTGATATCCACCTGAATGAGCTTGGCATCGACCGGCCAGTAGTTGATGCCATAACCGGGCAGCGTGGAGAATGGATTGAGGCGAGTGCCCAGCGCAAGTACGACGTCTGCCTTGGCGATAATTTCCATGGCCGCCTTTGAGCCGTTGTAGCCCAGAGGTCCCATTGCGAGTTCGTGAGAGCCCGGGAACGCATCGTTGTGCTGGTAGTTGCAGCAAACCGGTGCATCGAGCACTTCGGCCAACTGACGAGACGCATCAATGGCGCCACCGATAACCACGCCGGCACCGTTGAGAATGACAGGGAACTGGGCTTCGGAC
>CALLPU010000427.1 GCA_938016235.1 uncultured Granulosicoccus sp.
CGCACATACGAGGAATCACTACCCGAACAGGCCCTGGCTCAATATATCTTCGCTGGATTAATTTGAATAACTTCTCAGCCTCCATTCGCGTAATATCCGCATCTTGTTTCATAGATGGCCACTTCAAATGGGAATAACACGGCCATGTGAGAGACCAGCCTGCCTATCCTTGGGACTCTGCCTGCTCGCCATGCCCACACTTGCGGGCTGACATAGAACAAAACGGGTATGCCCAGTTCGCCGGCAGTCTCAGCGAGCTTCAGGTTGAAATCCGGGTAGTCCACCAGCAACAGCAGATCAGGTTTGCGCGTTCGCATATGCTCGCGAAGCAAGCGAAGTCGTTTGAGAAACCTGGGGTAGTTTATCAGCACATCAACAATGCCAATGACGGCGAGATCGCGGCAATCGACCACCAGCTCAGTGCCGGATTGTTCCAGCATGCCGGCACCCATGCCAAAGGCGGTGAAATCGAGGCTCAGGGCCTGTAGCGCATGTGCCGCGTGAGCATCGCCGGAGGCTTCACCGGCAGACACCATGATGGAAAGTGGTTTGGACGTGTTCATGGGAGCCATCAATGATCGATGGCTCCCATGGTAACGCTATTGACGTGTCAGGCTGGAAATCCTGATAGTGGGCGACGTCGCCGCCAGGCCAGTGCAGCCAGAGCCAGAGAGAGAATCACTCCGTTGTCAGAACCTGCACTGGCACCGTCTTCGCTGGCCGCACCACCTGAGTTGGCCGCTGCAACCGTAGGCATGAATGGCATCGGGTTTGAGGCCGGTTCAGGTTCTGGTTCGCTATTGGTGCGCTGTGCAGGATCAGGAGAGCTGCTGAGGTCGTCATTCAACACGTTATTGCCAGGGTTTATATCCACCGTGCGCGAGGTCAGGTTCATGCTGAGTGTGTCGCTGCTGCCGGAGTCTGTGTTCACCAGTAACGTGAATCGCGATTCGGTCTGCTCACTCATGGTGGCGCGTGTGCAGCGCAGGTCCACGCCGATTGTTGCGCATTCCCAGCCACTGTCTCTGGAGATCCCCTGCCATTGCGCGTCATCGGCAATGCTGACGGCGAGCTCCAGCTCGTGCGCACCCAGTGAACCCTGGTTGGCGATACTCACACCAATCTCCAACCCGGCATCTGTGGTGTTCGCAGTGGGTTGTAGCAAGGCGAGATCGGTTGCGTACATCAGATCAATGGATTCGGCGTCGTTGGCACTCAGGCCGTCTCGCTGGCCAACGCTGACTCCATCGGGCACGATGATCGTGCGCTTACCGGTGGCACTGAAAAAGTACTCCCCATAGTGCATGATCGAGCCGTAGTCGTAAGGCCCGACGTTCTCAACTCCGGCTGTGAGTATGTTGAAGTTGATCTCCTTGCCATCAACAATCTCGTCCCACTCTATCTGGGCAAAATTGTCTCTGTCGGGTCGGGTGTGCTCGTGAAACAGGCCCAGTGCATGACCTATCTCGTGTACAACGCTGCCCATTGAGCAGGCATCCGACACCATGATGGACTGCTCACCCCCTTGCATGCCCACAAACGAGGCACAGCTGTTGGTGCTATCGAAGCGTAGAAAGTTCGGGTATTGATCGGCGTTCTCTTCGGTGCGCTCCACAAAGGTGATAGAGGTGTTTTCCATCCAGTGCTCTATGGCCTGCGCAATTTTCTCCTGCTGAATCGCAGAATTCCTGGTGGGCGGCGTGTAGGGGACTATCCCATCTGGCCAGCGACCAAAGAAATCGCTACGTGCAAGCCCGCGAGAACGGATTGTGCTCTTCAGGTTACCGTCGGCGTTTACAGTGCCTAGCAGGATGTCACCTTCAAATACAGCGAACCCCTGAATGATTTCGTACTCCAACCCCCCCGAGCTGCCCCTTGTCGGAAGTGACAGCGTGTAGTCGTTCAGCAACATCGGGTCAGGTCTGAACAATTCCGGATCGTCAGCTTTTACACAACCGGCGAGGACAATGAGAGCCAGACAAGATGATCTGACAACTGGCCTGTACGGCGCAGATCGAGCACGGGTGAACAGCATGAAGAGATCTCGCTTTATTATTATTATTATTTTTATGTGGCGTCATCTTTCAATCCCTGCTGCGTCAGGCAGTCGGGTTAGATAATGCGTCCATCTGTATCCTGTATCGGTACTTTCGCGACTCCTTGAACCGGTGCTTCCGCAAAGGTGTGAGATATGGCGATGCAAACAGGGATCCAGCCTGCAAATGAGCCCTGTTCTGTCGAGTGATTCACACCGCGAATGTCAAACTCTGTTAACTCTGAATACGTAATTCAGTTTCGCTATCAAACAGATGCACGTCGGATGAGGCAATTTTCAGTGAGATGCTGGAGCCGATGTCCTGCCTGAAGTCTTTGTCTGCCTTGGCTGACACCAGGTCCCCCCCGACCTTGACGGTGACCATCGTGGCATCGCCAAGCAACTCTACGCTGTAGATGGGAGCGGTGATCTGCGCGGAGGAGGCGTCTTGAGTGACCATGGCATCTTCAGCGCGATAGCCCAGGGTCACGGGCCCTGAGTGCGTGCTTTGCAGATTGGCTACCGTGATGTTCTCTGCGCTGAACGTATTGTTTGTGATCTCGCCTTGAATCAGGTTCATCGCAGGTGATCCGATAAAGCCTGCCACGAAAAGGTTGGCTGGCTGGTTGTAGACCTCCTCGGGCGTGCCAATTTGCATGATTGCGCCGGCATTCATCACCACCACACGATCCGCCAGTGTCATGGCTTCTATTTGGTCGTGAGTCACGTAGATGGTGGTGACAGCCAGCTGATGCTGTAGATTCTTCAACTGCGCCCGCATGGTGACGCGCAGCTTTGCGTCCAGGTTGGATAACGGCTCGTCCATGAGGAATACCGTGGGTTCGCGCACAATGGCCCGAGCCAATGCTACCCGCTGTCGTTGTCCGCCCGACAGCGCCTTGGGCTTGCGCTCGAGCAGGGGGCCCAGTTCCACCATGTTGGCTGCTCGCTGCACACGTTCATCGTGTTCTGATGCAGGGATTTTTCTTATTTTTAACGGGAATCGGATGTTCTCGTAAACGGTCATGTTCGGGTACAGACCGTAGTTCTGAAATACCATCGCCACGTCGCGATCCTTCGGATCCAGTTTGTTGACGTTGCGATCACCAATGTGAATGTCGCCATCGCTGGGAAATTCAAGCCCGGCTACCATGCGCATCGTGGTGGTCTTGCCGCAACCCGACGGGCCGAGCAGGACCAGGAATTCCTTATCCCCGATAGACAGGTTCATGTCTTTTACGCCGTAGACGTCGCCCCATCGTTTATTGATGTTCGAAAGAATGACTTCAGCCATAATACGATGATTGCCTGATCAAATGACGACGGTTGGCAGCATGTTGCCATGCATCGGTGGTACTGGCAATTCGTGTCTCTATCCTCAAGCTGGAATATCCATGACAACGTACCGCTGGCGCACCCCCATTATCGTTATCGTTGCTGGCTGTCTGATAGCGGCCGTTGGTTTTGGTGCCCGATCTGCTCTGGGGCTTTTCCTTGAGCCGATGACACAGGATCGTGGCTGGAGCCGTGAAACGTTTGGTCTGGCACTGGCCCTTCAGAACCTGTTCTGGGGATTGGGTTTGCCGGTGGCCGGTGCGCTGGCAGACAAGCTGGGTGCCACCAGGGTTATCATGGCAGGTTCCGTGGTGTATGCGGTGGGCCTGTATCTGATGGGTACCGCGGAAACCGCCTCCATGCTGTACTGGAGTGCCGGTATCCTGTGCGGTCTCGGTATCGCTTTCTCGGCGTTTTCATTGGCATTGGCGGCCATGGTCAAGGTCGTGGGCCCCGAACGCCGATCAATTATCCTTGGGCTCGGAACAGCTGCAGGCTCATTCGGGCAAGTGGTGTTTTCCCCTCTGTCGCAAGGGCTCATTCAAAGCGTAGGCTGGGCTTCTACGCTCAGCCTGCTCGCGCTGTTTGTTTTATTCATGTTGCCGCTGGCATACGCGTTGCCAGCCGTGACGAAAGCTGAGCGCGAAGGTGCAGTCGATCAAAGTTTGCGAGACGCCATGTCCGAGGCGTTCTCTCACCGAGGATTTGTGTTGTTAACCACCGGCTTTTTTGTTTGTGGTTTTCACGTGGCGTTCATTACCGTGCACTTTCCAGCTTATGTTCGAGACCTTGGGCTCGATCCAGCCATCGGTGCCTGGAGCATCTCGTTAATTGGCTTGTTCAATATCCTGGGTTCGTTTCTGGCAGGTTTTGTGGGCCAGCGATTCAGCAAGAAACTGGGATTGTCGGTGATCTACACCTTACGGGCCATATTGATCACCGCGTTGCTGCTGTTGCCCAAGACACCGCTGGTCGTGCTCTGTTTCGCCGCTGCCATGGGAGTGCTGTGGCTCTCAACCGTTCCGTTGACTACCGGGATCATCGCGCAGGTATTTGGTGTCCGCTACATGGCTACCTTGTTTGGTGTGGTATTTCTGAGCCATCAGGTGGGCAGTTTTCTGGGCGTCTGGCTCGGCGGTGTCTTGTACGATGCCACCGGCAGTTATGACGGCATGTGGTGGGCAGGTGTCATACTTGGCTTGTTGGCCGCGTTGATACACCTGCCCATCAATGAACGCCCGTTGGCTCGAGTTGCGCAGACCACCGGCTAACCAACACGGTTATTCCACCGTGTCGGCTCTCCCTGTGCGGTTGCCGTCCGCTGACAGGGCGCGTACGGCCACTACGCCATTGGCAGAGGTTCCGGGCGCGTAGGGTAGAAAAGTGTTGCCATCGGTTGAATACTCCAGCGGAAGCCCGGGCAGATCACTGTTCATCGTGAGTTGCCCGCCGTCGGTTGAGGCGCCCGGTACCGAGATGCGATAAAGAACACCAGCGGTATCGAGCTTGCGCAGCTCCTTGTTGCCCAGTGCGGCGGCAAAGCTTGCGTAATCAGCATTCAGTGCGTCTTTGTCCACCAGTGATGTCAGCCCGGAATAGTTCTGACCCGGTACGTAATCTCTTTCCCATGAACCTCGGGCCCAGGCACGTTCTGCCAGCGCTAACAGGCGCGGGTACACCATATAGTCAAACTGCTCGGGGGTTCTGACCGTTTCACTCCAGAGTTGTCCTTGCATACCGACAAAACCCTGATTGGCTGAATCACCCGTGGCACTCCAGCTGTTGCCTTCTCGATTCACTGACGTCTCGGCATTTTGTGGCAGGTTTTCCGGTGCAAACCCGAATACCTTGCGCGTGTCGGTGTAGCGGGTTGCCCAGTAGTAGCCGCGTTCTTCCGGATCCACTTCCTGAGGAAAGTCGAAGTACAGGAAGTCGGGCACGGCGACCACCGTTTCAAAGCCACGATTGGAAAAGCCATTGATGTTGTTATAGCCAGAGGTTGTTGCAATCCGTTCCCAGTAGCCAACACCGGCATTCTGTGTAGCCAGTTCGTCGGCGCTGATATCGTCGTAGATATCCTGGTAGGCATAGAAGGTGGGGATGCCAGCATCGGCTACACGCTGTGCAACCTGTTTGACAAAGTAGGGTTGCAGATCGTCACGTGACGACACGCCCGGTGTATTGCTGATGAATGCCTCGCAGGCTGGCGAAGACTCCCACGGGAAATCCCAGTCGCTTCGGGTAATTTCGCCGCGAAAAGACACCTTGTCTGTGGCGTTGACATCCTGAAAGCCCCCACCGGTGAATACGTTGCGAGCTTCATCACCCCCCATGTGCCAGGTGTTCAGGGTAAGCCCTGCAGAGCTATACATCGCCTGCACATCAGAGATGATGGTTTCCACGAAGTTATAAGTGCCTGGCAGGCAGGGGTTGAGGATGCCGTCGTCGTAATGCTGGATGGTCAGATAGCGAGAGGTATCTTCAGGGTCATCCAGCCGCACGTTGATGTCGTTGGCGTTGCCAAGATTTACGGCTCGAGCACGCATGGCAACCACAGCTGCCCGGGCATGTGCCGGCATATCAAATTCGGGAATGACTTCGATATGCCGATCGGTGGCATAGCGCAGCAATTCGATGAAATCCGAGCTGCTGTAAAAACCGCTGCCCTGATTGTCGGCATTGGGCCCTGAGCCCAGTTGAGGCATGAGGCCGCCGCCTTCGGTGACATTGCCGGCTGCATCGAGTTGGAACAATCGGCGTGCACCGACCGTGGTCAGTTCTGGCAACGAGGGGATCTCCAGGCGCCAGCCTTCGTCGTCAGTCAAATGCATGTGCAGCTTGTTCATCTTGTAGGCGGCCATTTGATCCATCAGCCGTTTCAGCGACTCCAGCGAATGAAAGTTTCTGGCTACATCGATGTGCATGCCCCGGTAGGCAAATCGCGGTGCATCGGCGACGTTCAGTAACGGGATCGTACCGACACCGGGTTGTACCAGCGCCAGCAGGGACTGCGCTGCATAGAACAGTGATGCCTGATCGGCACCGGTCAGTGCAATACCGGATGCGGCCACATTCAACGTGTAGGTGTCCGGTGCCAGGGATGCATCGATTTGTGCGGTGAGCGGCACACTGTTGCCTGTGCTCATGAACTGGGCTTGTCGGGCTTGCAGTGCAGCGATGGCACCAGCGTTCAGCTCGGTTCCGGCAAACGAAAAACCGTTGCCGATGTCCAGCGTACCTACCCCGAGCGTCATCGTTTGCGGTCGAGGAATGATGCGACTCTGTATGTCAGTGGGTGTTAACGCGTTCGCCGCAGCCTGCACATCGCTGTTGAGCGTGAATCGTGAGGAGGGTGTGGCCAGTGGAATGGGTTCGCCATTGAAAGCTCGACGGTTTTCACCCGTGATAGCAGTCGCATAACTGGATTCGTCCGTATCGTCGTTAGTGTTATTGATCAGCGTGACATCACCATTGTCTCTGACCAACCAGTATCGCGGCATGAAGTCCGATTCAATCAGGTGGTTGAACTCGGTTACCAGGCCAATGGTCTTTACGTCACCGTTGAAGCCAGTAAAGCCATCGGCAGGTTCCAGATAGTTAAGGTCTCCATTGACCAGCGAAACACTGAACTCTGTGCTGTCGACGCGCAGAATGCGTCGGATGCTGTGAAAGTACAGTTTCCAGTTGCCGTCATTGAGTGAACCGGTGGCATCTTTAATATGCAGGTTAGCCACACTGCAGGAGCTGTACTCAGCACCTATGGAACTGCAATTGGGTCTGGACGATGGGTCAAAGGCGTCGCTGCCGTGATTTTCAACCACGTCGTAGATAACCGCGAGGCTATCCGCAATGGCTGCCGCCTTGTCTCGGCCGGTGGCCGAAAACAGTGCTGTGGTGGTGGGGTCAACCGGATTGACCGGCAGGGGCTTGCCCTCATGACTCAGCGCAGTAATGTCACCGCTGTTGCCACCGGTATTATTACCACTGGTGTTGCCTCCTGAGTCACCCCCGGTGCCACCACCGGTATTGCCTCCTGTGGTGGCACCACCGGAGCTGCTTGAACCACCGCAAGCGCTCACAAGCACGCTGGCGAAGAGTAGGGCTGAAACCGTAAAACACGAATTTTTAGTCATTGTGATGTGATCGGACTGATGAGCTGGCATTATGCCTGCCCGAATCACGAAATTTCGAGTTGTCGTCAGCACCTTGCAAGAGATTAACGGGCCTGCCCTGAGAAAACCGGTCTTTTGGGACTATGCCCGATTGCTCGGAGCATCGGCCTTGTGGGGGGCTTCGTTTCTACTCAACGAAGTGGCCTTGTCAGATTTTTCACCCGTTGCCATCGCCACCTACCGCATTACACTGGCCTCCATAGCGTTGTGCGCCGTGTGTTACTGGCTCGGCTTGCGATTGCCGTTTGATCGCCGCACCGCGCTCATGCTCGTGGCGATCGGCGTGTTGAACAGCGTTGTGCCGTTTTCGTTGATTGGCTGGGGCCAATTGCGCATCGACAGTGCAACAACGGCCATTCTGCTGGCCTCGACGCCTTTTACAACGCTGCTGTTGTCACATTTCATGACACGCGATGATCGATTCGCGTGGAACAAGTTGCTCGGTCTGTTGCTCGGATTCCTCGGGGTTGTGGTGTTGCTCGGGCAGGGGGTGCAACAGGGTAATGGCAGTCTGGCAGGCATGCTGGTGGTTATTCTGGCTGGCGGCTGTTACTCCTTGTCGTCGTTGTTAATACGGCGTCTGGGCGATATGAACACGCTGGTGTTGGTGGCCGCGTCGCTGGCCGCGGGGGCATTGGTGATGTTGCCGCTGCTGTTCTGGTTTTATCCGCCCTGGGATCAGCCGTATCGGCACTCATCTCTCAGCGCCCTGCTGTTTCTGGCGGTGGGGCCAACCGCTATCGCGTATGTCTTGCGGGCGCAGATCGTGCAGCTCAACGGCGCTGTTTTCATGTCGAATGTGGGCTACCTGATTCCGCTGTTTGCGGTGTTGTGGGGCTGGTTGTTTCTGGCTCAGCAACCGTCATTGGTCATGTGGCTGGCGCTTGCGCTGATTCTGGGTGGTATCGCCCTGGGTCAACGACGTAAGAGTGGTTGAACATTCTGGTTATACTCGAAAGCATTCTCTTTAAGCATTTACTCAACGGATACGCATGACACAGAAAAAACCCTGGACCAGCCCTATGCCGGATGATCAATTCGAGATCATGCGAGACATTTTGAAAGCGCCAAGCCCCGTGGGTCTGGAGTCGGCCATGACGCTCGGCGTCCTCAAGCCTTACTTTGACAGTTTCATGCCAGAAGGCACCGAAATGCATCAGTTTGTTGGTAATGCGGGCGTGGTCTGGGATACCCACCCCGGTGAAGATGAGCGTTTCAGCATCATGCTGGTGGGTCATGCCGACAAGATCCGCATGCAGGTCAGAAAAATAGGCGCAGACGGCAAGATCTATATCAACAGTGACTCCTTCCTGCCGTGCACGCTGCTGGGTCATGAAGTGACCGTCTTCAGCGAGGATCCGGATTCTCCCGGCGACTATCGTTCCTTGACCGGCGGCACCATTGAAGCACTGGGTGCCATTCACTTTTCAGACCCCGCTCAGCGCACTGGTGACAAAGGGATTCGTCCGAATGCGCTGTACCTGGATTTGCAGATTCACGGTGAGAACAAAGCCGATCAGATCAAGCGCCTGGGGCTCAAGCCCGGCGACTCGATTCTGTTGAACCGCCCCATCAAGCGTGGCTTCAGCCCGGATACCTTCTTCGGGGCTTATCTTGATAACGGCCTTGGCTGCTTTGTGACTGCCGAGGTGGCTCGCCTGATCAGTGAAGCAGGCGGCACACGCAACATTCGCGTGCTCTATGCCATTGCATCGCATGAAGAAATCGGACGATTTGGAAGCCGAGTCATGGCTGGTGAATTGGCACCGGATGTGCTGATCGCGATTGATGTTAATCATGACTACGTGGCTGCGCCGGGTATTGGAGACCGCAACATGCAGCCGCTGGAAATGGGCAAGGGCTTTACGTTGTCCAACGGTGCCATCGTCAGTGAACAGTTGAACGCTCGTATCAAGCGCGCTGCTGCCGCCGAAGGTATACCCATGCAACTGGATGTCAGTGGTCGTGATACAGGCACAGACGGCATGGCGGCCGTGCTGGCAAGCGTCGACAGTGCTGCCACCTCCGTGGGCTTCCCCACCCGAAACATGCATACCATCAGCGAATCCGGGCATACCGGCGATGTGCTGGCGGCCATCCACGTCTTGAAAAGTACGCTGATGGCCATGGACGAAGAGGATGATCTGTATGGCTCTTTCCGAGCTTCACATCCACGGCTGGATCAGACCACGCCCATTACTCACCAGGGTTTTGACAAGCTGGACAAGAAAAAGGATGCTTAGGGCACTGCTCAGGTAGCGGGAATTTCTGCCACAGAGGTTCCTGAAATAGCGGTGTGAACACGCAGCCGGGCTACGATGTGGCCCGGTTATTGTTGTGGTGTCCCGGGAGGGATTCGAACCCCCGACCTGCCCCTTAGGAGGGGGCTGCTCTATCCAGCTGAGCTACCGGGACAGCGGATGACGAGTGCAGTATAGCCAAAGCGTTACCTTTTAGCGATGTAACCACACAACAGGCACAGAACCATGCAAACACACGAATCTGCCGAAAGTCCCATTGAACGTCGTCGCTACGTACGCGTGCAGGATGCCGTGGGCCTGCATGTGCAACGGTTGACTGACTTGCCAGCGGCAGGGCAGTTCGCCAAGACACCCGAAAGGTCTGGTGTTCGCAAGCGCGACAAGTACGACATTAAAGGCTATGCGGAAGTGCGACGGGATTTTCCGGCAGTTGCTACCTACATCGACGATCTGGAAGAGCGGATACGTCAGCTGCTGCTCGACGGTGATGAAGCTCCGGCAGCGCCTTCGCATAAAGTGAGCTTGTCCGCCGGCGGCATCAATTTTACAGACAAGACGCTGTTGCACCCCGGCGAGCTGATTGGCATTACGCTGACGTTGTTCCCAACCGGTCAACGCATCGGCACGGATGCCCGTATCCTGGCGGGTAACGATGCACCGGAAGTAGCCAAGGGCGATGAGCCGAGTTACCGCGCCATTTTTGTGCGGATGAGTGATTCAGATCGCGCAGCCGTCGATGAGCATGTTAAAAAGCTGCTGGATAAACGCGCTGCGCTGCAGGACTAAACCACACCCCGAATTTGGCAATTGATGAACCCTTCAGTCACGGCTGACCAGGCGCAGCTGGCTATCGACAACAAAACGAAACCGCCAGGTTCGTTAGGACAGCTGGAGCAAATGGCGGTCCAGCTGTCGCAGATTCAGGACACACTGAGCCCGGTCGTTGATCCGGCGCGAGTGATTGTGTTTGCCGCTGATCACGGCGTCACGGTAGAGGGGGTGAGTGCATTTCCATCCGACGTCACTGCCCAGATGATGGCTAATTTTGTGGCAGGTGGTGCTGCAGTTTGCGTATTGTCCGCTAGCGCCGGCGCCTCGTTAGAGGTGGTGGATGTTGGTGTGGATGGGGATGTAAGCCACCTCGACAGTATTGTTCA
>CALLPU010000428.1 GCA_938016235.1 uncultured Granulosicoccus sp.
ATACGCGTAGACCGGAATGAAGATGGCATACAGCCCATACCATTCATGCCAGACAAACACATACTGCAATGGCACGATTACCGCGAATACCGCAGCCAGCGCCCAGGGGTCTTCCCGTTGCATCCTGGTGACCGCAGCGAACTCACGCAAGGCCGCAAACGAGCACACCGAAAACAGCAGCACTACACCGGTTTTGCCGCCCAGAAACGCCAGACCAATCAATACAACCATGGCCCACCAGGCATTGATCCGGGCGTTCAGATTGTCTATCACAGCGGCATTGTCAGACGTGACGCGTGCTGCCAGGACACGGCCAATCACTGTGGCCACAATCAGAATGACCAGCACCAGCCCGAGAACTTTTAGTAAATCCGCATTGGCATCGACAACACTATCCATGCTCATCGCTTACATCACACGGTGGAGGTGGGTATACGCACTCAGGCAACAATACGCCTTTCACGGAGTAACGGAAACAACAGGCCCAGCAGGCAGAACCAGAAGCTGAGTGCACCGGCATGCGTCAGCTCCGAGGCCAGGGCTTTGGCACTGAGCAGGCGAGGCTGATGCTCCAGATAAAAAGACGCCATGTCTTCAATTTTCGTCACCGAATCAGCATAGGCCTGCAGATCCTTGGCAGCCACTTCGGGCGCCAGCGTCGAGTACCGAAAGGTCACGGTCAACTCCGACTCATCCTCATTGAAACTGGTTTGCTTGCTGAACGAAACCCAAGCGTTCTGAAACTGCGCCTCCAGATCATCGGTCCGCAGCTTCTCGGGCAGCGAGACCACCCACGTTTCTTCAATGACAATTGGGTGCATGACGGCGTAAGGCTGAACCCGGCCCTGGATATCGTCCGGCTCATCCAGATAGCCCATGATTTCATCGGCATGGATCCACCGGTACGTGTCCACGTTTTCATCGGCCATCCAGAAATCATCCACTGAATACGACTCCACAATTCGAAGCTGATTCGCATCTGCGTCAGTGAAGGTGGTTTCATCAGTGGATTCAATGCCATCAAAATCGTCCTGGTAGTATTCAAGGTAGTCCTGACTGATCGCCTTGCGCCCCTTTGTCTCCAGCTGATAGCGCACATGCTCGGCCAGCCGGCCCTGCTTTAGCGTTTTCACGGTCAATAGCGCCGCAGTCTGCGTCTCATCAGCAGCAGCGGGCATCGGTACAACCAGCTCCTTGGCAACGTTGAGCACATAACGCGATCGCATGTTACCCATCTCTGTCAGCCCGGTGGTATCGGATTTGAGTAGCAACGCACGGCCGTAGTCAGGCTCATGCATGTCCCCCAGTGCACCGCTCTGGTTGCGCCGAGTGGGATCGATGAAGTGAGACTCGCCATCAAGAGAGACGTGTACGATGACATGATCAAATGCATGCATGCGATACGGATAGCTGGCCGCCTCCAACCCACGGTCAGTATTGACCAGCGCGGGGGAGGCCTCAACACCCAACTCTTTCAACAAGGCGATGAGCAACAGCGCCTTGTCTTTGCAATCACCGAAGCGTCTGGCCAGTGTCTCTGCGGGTCTAGACGGCCAGTGAGAGTTCTTGCCCAGCTCCACGCCGAAGTAACGAACCTCTTCCTGAACCCAGCGCAGCGCTGCCCCCACCTGCGCTCCCACCTCCTCATGCGACGCTGCGATTACACTGGCAATGGTGGTTATCTCAGGCACCGACTCCTCAGGCAACTGGTACATGGGTAACGCCCAATCCACCACCGAGCGCCAGTCAGCCATGTCACTGAACACGATGGTGCCACGGTTGTAATGCCAGCTTGGCACGTCATCCTCTACATCAAACTCCGGTACGCCACGCTGATCAATGACGATCTCCTCGACACCGTCTTTCTCGCTGATCTGCAGTGGCACATTGTCACCCCTGATCCGTCGGTTGAGTGGCTTGTCAGTGGACGTCAGTATGCGAGTGTATTGCCTGTCCAGCGCATTCCACAGTTGTGTGTGTACCCGAAATTCACGATGGCCCTGAAAGATGGGATTCTCTCCGTCCACGCTGTAGGCGTAGCGAATGATATCGCCCACTCTGACATCATCAAACACGATAGCCAGCGTACGCGTGCCATCGTAAATCAGTTCCGATCTTTCGCTCTCGGTTCGCAGCAAGTCAAATCGTGCGCTGGAGAATTTATCGATAAGCGTATCGCCACGTTTTATCGTGAGCTCGTGCAGCGCCAGCTGCTCGTACACCGGATCGAAAGACAGCTCGATACTGGAAAAATTCTCTACGCCGTACTGGTTGGTCAGTACGTATTCCACAGCGTTGTAGAAACGGCTGTTTCCCGGCTCGATGCCGTTGTACTGAAAATCATGAACACGGCTGTGAAACCCATAGGTGGGCTCGGCGACCTGGACCAGGTTCGGGTCGAACGGTGTTGTAGGTTTAACCCACTCAGGGGTTGGCGCAACGGTGTAATCGCTTGACTGCGCCCATGCCGGGCTAAAGCACAGGGCAACAAGCAGAATCAGCGAACTGGCGTAAGCGTTGAATTCGCGCAATTGCCTTCCAGTGAGCATCGTGGTGTTTGATTAAGGTGGCCCAAAGTAGTAGTCGGCGCTAGCGGGAACTTGTTGGGCAATCAAAACCGATTATGTGAGGCGCGACACATCCCCGGCCAACCATCCCAGCGGATCATCAGCGTCTACGCCCTCCATGAAGGGCAACGAACGCTCACGGTGCGTCACTTGATACACCAGGCCAATCCAGTTACCCACCAGAGCCTCACCACTGTCGTGCCAGGTATTGGATAACCGATGTACTGCCAGCTTCTCCGGGAATTCAGGGATGGGCGACGACTGTGCCATAGCCGTGTTTACTCGCTCCTTGTATTCGTCAAACAGCGCCTTGGTGTAGCGATCAAAGTAATGCTGCGGGATGGGTGGGTACTGAGGCCTGCGGCCCTGAATGAACTCACCCACATCCCGCTTGTATTCTTTCATCAGGCTGATGCTGTCGTACTCGGGGTGGCCTTGCAGAAACACCGTGCGAAAGCCGTCCGGGCTCACTGACAGTTGCATACCCGGCTCCTGCCCCGAGATCAGTACGTGCAAACCTGCATCGATCAACTGTTGCTCAGTAACCTCATTGAAGCGCGAATGCGGTACGAACAACCGTGTGTTGATGTCCTGCACCAACGGATGATCCTTCCTGACCACATCATGTTCGTAGACACCCCAGCATTTACCCGGCAATGACTGACGTCGAATGCCATAGCGTGCCAGCAACACGGCATGCGTGGCCAGACAGGAACAGAGCGTGGACGTCACATTGGCATCGGCCCAATCGATCACCTTGCGCAACGGGTCCCAGAATATCTCCTCACTCAAGTCCGGACGCGACACGTTGGCACCCGAAATGATCAACGCATCCAGACCCGCCGCCTGGATATCGGCCAGTGGTTCGTAGTACCGATCGATGTGCTCACGCGCAGCTGGACCACGCGGAATTTCATCGAGCGTAAACGGATGAATATAAAACTGCGATATCGGATTGCTGGAACCCACCAGCCGGAAGAACTGCCGCTCTGTAGCACCCAGCGCGGCATCAGGCATCATATTCAGCAACCCAATATGCAGCGCTCGAATATCCTGCTCTTTTGCGCGTTCTGGCGAGAGAACGCGATAGCCTTCCGCACGCAACCGCTCAAAACTGGGTAAGGCGTTATGGGCAACCAGTGGCATCGGTTACAGTGTCCTCAGTGATCCAGCGCATCGCCGATCAGTTGCAGAAACTCGTCAGCATTCTGTACCTCGAACGCATCGCGCGCGGAAATTTCGTAACCGTGCGCATCCGCAATGTGCTGATAACGCGGTAGCCTGGTCTTGAACAAACGCGGAAAAACCCAGCGTACAAAATCGGCAGGGTCTATCTGCGCGGTGTACTCCAGGCCACTCTCACGATAGTACTCAGCCAGCTGCTCATCGAGAAACGATTCACGGTAATACAAAGGCTTAGGGTTTCTGGCTGCCCGTTCTATCAGAAACGCTTCGTCTTCCGGGCTGGTCTTGATGTAGATCATCAAGGTGTTGGCTGCAACGGCATTGATGATCGACTGGTCTTCAATTTCACAGAAGCTGCCACTGACATCATTGAGAAAATGATCGTAGCCGTAAATGATCTTGGCTTTTTCCGCGAACTGCTCAACATCGCGTAACGCCGCGAGCTCACCGCTCAAGTGCAGTTGTTGCCGTCGCTTGAATTCAGACAAGGCCAGCCCACCCAGATCCGGGTTACCCAGCATGCCCAGAAAGCTCGACAAAGGCGCCAGGTTGTCTACCGTAATATTGTTGCTGATGTAGATGGAATCGGAGCGCAACAATTCCTGCAAGAACGGCACCTGCATGGCCTGCGTCTTGATGTTGTCCAGGATGGGTTCATCCAGGTACCGTGTACCGATGCGGTAATCCACCGAGTAGTGAAACCAGTCATCGTTGCGCAGCATGTTGGCAAGCCTGGTTTTACCCACACCGGACATTCCCAGCAAGGTGACGCGCTTACGCGGCCAGGCCAGAAACTCCTGACGATCCATTCGCATTGAACTTGAGTGATCCTTGAGTGTTTAATGATCAGACTGAGCGATCAGCTCGCGAACGTATCGCACTGCTGAGGATCACCGGAATTCAGGCCGCGGTACAACCATTCCTGACGCTGCTGAGAGGAACCGTGTGTAAACGCCTCCGGGCGAATACGCGCTCCCGCGCGGCTCATCAAGGCATCATCCCCAATAGTGGCAGCGGCATTCATGCCTTCCTCCAGGTCGCCTGGTTCCAGCAGCTGATTATCCTTGTGCGCATGATGCGCCCACACACCGGCGTAACAGTCGGCCTGCAGTTCGGTCAGCACCGACAACTGGTTGGCTTCCACCTTACTTACTACGCGCTGGCGTTTCTGAACTGCCATGGAGACACCCAGCAGGTTCTGCACGTGGTGGCCTACTTCATGTGCCAGTACATAGGCTTGCGCAAAGTCACCTCCGGCACCCATTTTCTGCAGCTCACGGAAAAAATTCAGATCGATGTACACCTGGTAATCGCCGGGGCAATAGAACGGACCCGCGGCTGATGAGGTATACCCGCAGGCAGAGTTCACACCACCGTCGAAGATCACCAGCTTGGCAGGGCGATACTGCTGGTTGGATTCCTTGAACAGCTTGGTCCAGACATCCTCGTTGTAGGCCAGCATGGTGGATACGAAGGCCGTGGCCTCATCGTCGTTGCGCACCGTGCCGGTTGATTGCGGGCTGAGTCGGGGCAGGCTAGCCGTTGACGAGCTACCGCCTGTGCCGAGCAGCCCGGAAAGATCCACGCCCAGAAACATGCCGAGCAACAGGACAATAATGCCGGCTCCACCCCCAATCTTCAGACCGCCGCGTCCGGGCATGCGCGCCCTGCCAGGACCCTTGCCCCGTCGGTCTTCAACATTACTGCTTCGTCGGCCTTGTCTCCAGCGCATTGCTGTTCTCCCACACCTTTATTACACCCCGGAACACCGGGCAATCGGACCTGCATCTACATGGTAGATTGTTGCACGTTTCTTGACTCGGATCAGTCCGCAGATTGCTCATGTTAAGGCAACACCCCCCGCCACTGATCGACAGCCACGTCCATACCGACGATGAACGCCTGAAAAATGATCGTCATCAGGTGCTTGAAGATGCACGCAGGGCCAACATCGTCGCCCAGGTAGTGCCAGCCATCTCACACAGGCTCTGGCCTCGTGTGCAGGCCGTGTGTGCTCAGCAGGATGATCTGTATGCCTGCTATGGCCTGCATCCGTGCTTCCACGATGAACATGAAACATCTCACATCGATGAGCTGGCCGTGTGGATAGGCCGCGAGAAGCCGGTGGCCGTAGGGGAATGCGGCCTGGATTATTTTATTGCAGGAGCAGACAAGGCACGTCAGCAACACTTGTTTTCAGCCCAACTGGCGCTGGCACGAGAGTTCGACCTGCCTATAGTTATTCATGCCCGCAAGGCCGTGGAGGATGTCATCCGCATGATTCGCTCCTCCGGGCATTATCGGGGCATGGTGCACAGCTTCAACGGTTCAAAACAGCAGGCCACACGTCTTATAGATCTGGGTTACAAACTCAGTTTTGGTGGCGCCGTTACCTTTGACCGGGCCAAGCGCTTGCGAGAACTCGTGGCACAACTGCCACTGGATGCCCTGCTGCTGGAAACCGACGCCCCCGATCAGGCCGACGCCAATCATACGGGGCAGCGCAACGAACCTGCCTTTCTGATTGATGTATGGCAGAGCATCAGCCAGTTACGCGCTGAAAGTGCGCACGATGTCGCCTCGGCCACCACCACCAATGCCATAGAGCTGTTTCGTCTGCCGCTGGTCAACCCGGCGTAGCGGCACGACTAAAACGTTCAGTCAGAGCGTCAGACTCGCCGCAGCTTAAAGCACATCAGTAAGGAAAGCGATCGGGCACGGTGATGCCCGCCATCCGGCCTTCAATCCAGTGTTCGGTTTCCGCCAGAATCTGCGCTGGCGTCTTGCCCTCACTGCTGATGACAGGCCCAATGCTGACGGTGATCTCTCCCGGCCATTTGATAAATCCCAGGCGTGGCCAGAATTCGCCAGCGTTTAGCGCTACAGGCAACACATCGGCAGGTACCTTGTGCGCGATCATGGCACCACCGATGCGGTAATACGGCGCCGCGCCAACCGGCTTTCTTGTGCCTTCTGGAAAAACGATAATCCAGCGACCCAACGATAAGCGGTTCGCCGCTTGCTCACACATTTGATGGATCGCCGAGCGCCCACTTGTGCGATCAATCATGATGAACTTCAACACGTACAGTGCCCAACCGAATATGGGTATCCACAGCAGCGAGCGCTTGGCCACATACACGCTGGGATAAAACACCATGGGCAAGAAGTAAGTCTCCCAGGTGGATTGATGCTTGGCCAGTACCACACAAGGCGTGTCCGGAATGTTCTCCCGACCCTCCACTTTCCATGTCACACCGCAGATGATGCGCAGCCCCCAGACATTACAGCGGTTCCAGAACACAGCCAGCGCGTAGCCTGCACGAAACGACACAAGGCCCGCCAGGATGACCGGCCCACCAAGTATCAGCGTGCTCAGTATCTGCCAGATCCAGAATACGGCACTCCGCGCCACCAGCCACAGTCGATACACTACGCTTCCTCCTTCGGAGCCAGCAAGGCATCTACATAGCTTGCAAGATCATCGTAGGCCGGTATGTGTTCCAGACCTTTGTTGTTATCCAGTGTTTTCTGGCCTTTGCCAGTTCGCACTATGACAGGTGTCGCGGCCGTTGCCATGGCCGCCTGCATGTCTCTCA
>CALLPU010000429.1 GCA_938016235.1 uncultured Granulosicoccus sp.
TGTTATAACGTGGCATCCGTGCCGCGTCGGGAGGACGCATTCCTGGCCGAGTGGCGTGCAGGCCTGCAAGTGGTTGACACTGTGTTGGTTCCACCCAGAGACGCATCGACGTTCACGGTTCCAGCCGGGCACGGATTCAGAATCATCAGTGTGGACGGCCCGCAGGTGGGCGATTTGAACCTCTGGAACGCGCACGATCTGAGTGAGCGTTTCTTCAGTGGAAAAACCCGTCAGCTGCATGCAACCCATGTCACCCGGGGCGATAGACTATGGACCAATCTGCCTGGCATGCGGGCCATGGCGACCATCACGCACGACTCTCTGGAGTGGTATGGCTGGGATGCTGATGGTGGTGGGGTACACGATGTTATTGGTACGCGCTGCGATCCGTACACGCATCGTTTGCTTAACGCGGTTGATTATCACCACTGTTGTCATTCGAATCTGACGCGAGCCATGGCGCAGCATCTGAATCAGCCACTGGCTGAAGTAGAACCTCTCATTCACGATGTGTTGAACGTTTTCATGTGTACAGGATTCACGCGTGACACGCATCAGTACTTCATGAAGGCGAGCCCGGTACGCCCCGGAGACTACATTGAATTTCTGGCGGATATTGATTTGCTGTGCGCGCTGTCCACGTGCCCCGGCGGCAACTGTGGCAGTAGCCATTCAGACGACGATACACCCTGTTATCCGCTGCAAGTGGATATTGTTAAACCCGATGATGCAACGCTGCGTCAGTTCAGAGCGTCACCGGCCAACGAATACGATCGTAGTCACGGCGCGTAGTGGATCAACCCGATGACGCAAGCCTGACCAGTGCATCACCGGTTATTCGATAGCCTATCCATTCATCACGAGGCTTGGCACCCAGAGCGTTGTACACGTCAATGGCAGGTTGGTTCCAGTCAAGTACGCTCCACTCCATGCGTTCGCAGTCTTTGTCAATGGCGATGGACGCCAGGTGGCTTAACAGCTTCTTGCCCATGCCTACCCCACGGTGTTGCTCAGAGACGTAGAGATCTTCCAGGTACAGACCGTTTTTACCCAGCCAGGTTGAATAGTTGAAAAAGTAGACTGCCATGCCGATGGCCACGCCATCTTTCTCGCCAATAATCGCATGGGCGGTGCTGTGATCAGAGAACAGGGAACTTTCGATATCAGCGATGCTCGATTCCACTTCGTGTTCTGCTTTCTCGTAGCGGGCCAGCTCTACAATGAAGTTGTGAATCTGTGCAGCGTCAGTACGAACGGCGCAACGTACGGTCAAGGTGCTCATGCTGGATTCTCCGACTGTAGTAAGGCCTCGATATGCCAGGCCACGGCAGAATTGCTGCTGAGAACAGGCACTCCCGTTGCCTGGCTCGCTTCATTCAACAGCGAGTGAGTACGCAGGTTGGTACAGGAAGCTACGATGGCGTCAATGCCTTCTGTCTTGCCGAGTTCCTGGATAGCGTCGAGTAGCGACGATCTGGATATACGGGCTACCCGGTTGTCCTGTGATTCGTTGAAGGTTGCTACTTGTATTATTTGAATGCCAGACTGTTCAAGAACATCCATCAACGCGGCGGATACTTCGGGAACGTAGGGTGTTAGCAGTGCGATGTGCCTGGCGTTCAGCGAAGTCAGTTGTGCTTTCAGCGCACTGAGCGGATTGGTTACCCTGGCATCAGGAAACAATGACTGGACGATTTCAGTAACAGCCTGCTCACCGATAACCGTTGCCCCGGAGGTACACCCGTACACGATAACCTTGAAGCGCGTGGCCTCGGGCAACAAACCCGTCGCTGCCGGCAATGCCTCTTTCATGCGTTGAAGCGTTGTGGATGAGACAGTGAGGTCGTTGGGAATACGCGTGTGGAACAGGCGGATGTTGTCAGGTAGCCATTGCCGCAGTTCATGCTCCATGGTTTCGTCCGATTGCAAGACGATCAGCCCAACAGCCGGTTCGTCTGGCGAGTCGTGCTCGATGGTAAAGGGTAGTGATTGCATACAGGTGCGTTAGTGGATGATGGGAATATCGCGCGGTGCGCGGGTTGAGAGTAACTCATAGCCGCTATCTGTGATGAGCAGATTTTCCTCGTGCACCATCAGTTTGCCCGGTGCATAGCTATAACCGGGCTCAAGCGTGATAACCATGCCCGGCCGTAACGCAGTTTTGTCAAAGGCGGCGATGGACGGTGTCTCGGTGAGCTGTATTCCCAGACCGTGTCCAAGCCTGCCCACGTCCGACACGGGCGCATTGGCTGGCTGCATCACCTCTTGCATGGCAGCGTATACCTCGGCGCAGGTGACACCGGGGGCGAGGCTGGCCAACCCGGCTTCAGTTGCATCCCAGACACGTTGATGAGCCGAGTGGGTTGCCGAGTCAACAGCGCCAACAGCGAAGTTGCGATCGAAGTCGGAGTAGTAGCCATCAAACACACAGCCCGTGTCCAGTATCAGCACATCGCCATGCGATAGTTGATGATTGCCGGGCGGTGAAATGATGTCCTCGTAACCGCCGGGTGCTGCAGCGCCAACAACATACGCAGCATCGTCGGCACCGGCGCTCAGACAGGCAATACGAAATTGCCTGAAGGCTTCCGCTTCGGCCATGCCGCCATGAATGATGTCCGGCACGGTAGCGAATGCGTTTGAGGTGATCTGGCAGATATGACGCAGCTTTCCAACTTCAGCATCTGATTTGATCTGACGAACGCTGCGAATAAGCGCCGTTGCGTCTGTCCACTGCGCCCCGGGGAGCCCACGGCGAATACGTTGCACATCTTTCTCCGGGCTCCGAACATAGGTTTCCGGCCCCTGGGGAATCCCTATCACCGGTGAGTTGCCCGCAACCTCGATGAGTGTATCGATCAATAACGTCACCCCGTCATCCTGCGGTTGAGGCGATGACCATGTGCGTATGTCATCAATCCAGGTCCGACGCATGCAAATCTCACCAATTGCGGGAATGACAGCCACCGGCTTACCGCTCTGCGGTAACAGCAAGTACCAGGGACGCGTAGGGCTTTGCCAGAACTGTGTCAGGAAGCCGCTCAGGTAATGAATATCGGCTTCGGTGGTCAGCCACAGGACATCAACACCCGCATCACGCATGTTGTTCTGCACGGCGGCGCATCGGCGTTCGTACTCGCTATGGTGAAATCCGCGCGCTGGAATCGCGTTGTCACTGTTCATGATTACTGGTTTCTCACGCTGCGTCGCGATACTTTGTTCGTGTTGGGCACCGGACAGGTTCGTGTCAAAAGCGAGTAAAGCGCGTGAATGACTAACCACTACCGGGCAGGCATGTAAAAATACACGCTCATCGGCATCAACGCTGTTGTCCAGACGACTCGAGCCAGAACATGAGCAACGTGAGAAAAATTGTCATCACCGGCTGTACAAGAGGTCTGGGCCGGGCATTGGTGAGTGAATTCAACGCGGCTGGGCACCAGATAGCCGGCTGTGGTCGATCCAGATCTTCGATTGAACAGATGCAACAGGAACTCGGCAGTAAACACAGTTTCCAGGCACTCGATGTCAGTTGCGACGAGGCGGTGCAGCGCTGGGCAGAGACGGTTGTGAAGCATATGGGTGCTCCGGATCTGATCATCAACAATGCCGCGCTGATCAATACGCCGGCACCCTTGTGGCAAGTACCGGCGGAGGAATTTCGTGAGCTTGTCAGCGTCAATATCAGCGCCGTGCACAGTGTCATCCGGCATCTGTTGCCGGCGATGATTGAGGCAGGCAGTGGCGTGCTGGTTAACTTGAGCAGTGGCTGGGGGCGGTCTGTGTCACCGGATGTGGCGCCTTACTGTGCCACCAAGTGGGCGATCGAAGGGATGACACAGGCGCTGGCAGAAGAGCTGCCCGATGGGCTGGCAGCGATAGCCCTGAGCCCGGGAGTTATCGATACGGACATGTTGAGAGAGACTTGGGGAGAGGCTGCCGGTAGTTACCGTTCACCTGATGTCTGGGCAGCGCAGGCAGCGCCGTACATTCTTCAATTGTCGAGGCGTGACAACGGGCAATCGCTAACCACGCCGGGGTAGTGAGTCGTGCGGTTAATTCGGTGACAGACATTGTTGTTCCCAGCGTCGTCAGAACAAGGCAGAAAAGCGAAGCGTATCGGGTATACGGGGAGCTTTTCTAACGCGGGGCCGGCGGCGCTGTGGACCCAATGTGTTACCGAATTAGCCGCTCGACCCACTTATGAGCCTGCGCGGCGTTGGCGATATTTTTTGCTCGGAAACTCTTGGGTGTTGGGCCCTGACACAGTATCCTGTGTGCATGCTGAAATCGCCGTTTAACATTGCCGGAGTGGACGAAGTGGGTCGCGGCCCACTGGCCGGGCCTGTGGTGGCTGCCGCTGTGATTCTGGACCCTGCTAAACCGATTCAGGGGCTGCTCGATTCCAAGCTGCTCGATGAGCCCAGTCGCGAAAGACTCGATATCGAGATCCGCCGTAACGCGTTGAGCTACTGCATTGCCGAGGCCAGCGTGGCGGAAATCGATGACATCAACATATTGCACGCCAGCATGCTGGCCATGCAGCGTGCTATTGGCGGGCTAGCCGTGCCGCCTGATCTGGCACTCATTGACGGAAATCGTTGTCCGGATGCGCTGTGTGCAACAGTAGCGGTTGTCAAAGGCGATCAGCGTGTGCAGGCGATCAGTGCTGCGTCGATCATTGCCAAGGTTTTCAGAGATCAATTGATGTCGGATTTACACAACGAGCACCCTGAATACGGCTTTGCCAGACACAAAGGCTACCCAACGCCACAACACAAGCGGGCCATCATCGACCATGGCATCACTGATCTGCACCGCCGATCATTCAAACCTGTTCGCGATGCAATGGCTCGAGCTCGCGCGGATCACTCCATAGCCTGATGCCAACCGACCGTAATCAAGTCGCGTCGCAGCCGCCAGAGACAGCGATCGGCGGCGAGCTCCAGCAGCCGGCCAACGCAGCGCCCCCAGCTTTTGTACATTTGAGTGTGCACACCGAGTTCTCGCTGGTTGACAGCACGATCCGTATAAAGCCACTGGTCAAGCAGGTGGCTGCCAGCATGCCAGCTGCCGCCGTGACGGATCGCAGCAACATGTTCTCTCTGGTCAAGTATTACCGGGCCGCCCTGGGCGCTGGTATCAAACCGGTTACCGGCGTTGACTTGCGTATTCGGGGAGCCGGTGAAGACGGCGAACTCACTCGAGCCCTGTTACTGGTACAAAACGATGCAGGTTATGCGAATCTGACGACCTTGGTATCTCGAGGCTATCAGGAGGGCCAGAGCGACGGTGAACCGGTCGTAGACATCGAGTGGGTGTTTGCCGCGCACGAAGGATTGATAGCGCTGTCTGGTGGCGTGGAAGGTGATGTTGGCCAGGCGCTGGTCCGTGGTCATGCCGACGAGGCGCATGCTATCGCCTCGCGCTGGCAATCCGTATTTGGTGATCGCTACTACCTGGAGCTGAACCGCACGGCTAAGCCGTTTGAAGAACAATACATTGCCGGCGCTTGCGCCATCGCGGTACAGCAGAACATCCCGGTGGTTGCCACCAATGATGTTCGGTTTCTTGCTCGCGACGATTTCGCCTCTCACGAAGCCAGGTTGTGCATTCAATCGGGTTATGTGCTGGCGGATACACGTCGCAAGAAGCACGTCAGCGAAGAGCAGTACCTGAAAAGCGCGGAAGAGATGTGCGCGCTCTTTGCCGATCTGCCGGTGGCATTGCAAAACTCGGTTGAAATTGCCCGGCGCTGTAATCTGACACTCAATCTGGGGCAACCGGTACTCCCGGATTTTCCCATTCCGCAAGGCATGACCGAGACCGAGTTCTTTTATGCGTCGGCCAGGGACGGGCTGGAAATTCGCTTGCAGCAGTTGTACGACACAGCGCGACCGGATTTTGCAGAGATTCGAGAGCCCTATGATGCGCGATTGACGCGCGAGCTCGACGTCATCGCCGGGATGGGTTTCCCCGGGTACTTCCTGATTGTTGCCGACTTTATCAAGTGGTCCCGTGACAACGATATACCGGTGGGGCCGGGCCGTGGTTCCGGAGCTGGTTCGCTGGTGGCTTATGTCCTGATGATCACTGATCTGGACCCGCTGGCCTATGATCTTCTGTTTGAGCGGTTTCTCAATCCCGAACGGGTTTCCATGCCCGACTTCGATATTGATTTCTGCATGGATGGGCGCGATCGCGTCATCCAGTATGTGGCGCAAAAATACGGTGCTCACCGGGTATCGCAAATCATTACCTACGGCACCATGGCTGCCAAGGCTGTGGTGCGTGATGTGGGCAGAGTCATGAGCCATCCTTACGGCTTCGTGGATTCGATTGCCAAGATGGTGCCGTTCGAAGTGGGCATGACGCTGACCAAAGCCATGGCAGAGTCTGAGGATCTGGCCCGTGCCTACAAGGATGATGAGGAGGTCACTGCGCTGCTGGATATGGCGCTGTCACTCGAAGGGTTGTCGCGAAACTGTGGCAAGCATGCCGGGGGTGTGGTTATCGCCCCTACCGCGCTGACCGATTTCGCGCCGCTGTACTGTGAGCCGGACGGCTCAAGCCTGGTGACGCAATTCGACAAGGACGATGCCGAGGCTGTAGGGCTGGT
>CALLPU010000430.1 GCA_938016235.1 uncultured Granulosicoccus sp.
TTCTTTCTGCCCTGGATCGACCGCAACCCGATCAGATCCATTCGCTATCGATCGCTGGCCTACAAGGTCATCCTGTTCACTTTTGTTGCTGCGTTCATCATTCTCGGTTATCAGGGCATGCAAGTGCCTACACCGATTGGAACGCTGGTCTCTCAGATTTGCTCGGTCATTTATTTCGGATTTTTCGTCGCGCTATATTTCGTGAGTAAAAACGAGTCAACCAAGCCGTTGCCTGAGAGGGTCACACATTGAGCAGGAAATACAAAGGATCGCCACGCCCACTCAAGGTCGTGGCAAAACCGGCAACTCGACCGGACCAACGGCATCTCTGGTTGCTGATCGCCGCTGCGGTGCTGGCAGTGATTACGCTGATTCAGTCTGGTCAGGTGCGTGCTGCTGGTTCGTCGGTAGCGCTCGAATCACCGCGTATCGATCAGGGTAATCAGAAGTCGTTACAGCGTGGCGCGCAGGCTTTCGTCAATCATTGTATGGGCTGCCACTCCGCTGATTACCAGCGATACAGCCGTCTGGCTCAGGATCTGGGGCTCTCCGAAGACGACGTGAGGGATAATCTGATCTTCACTACGGATGAATCAGGTGAGCCTACTAAAGTGGGAGCGTTGATGGACAACGCCATGACCACCGATTATGGCAGGCAGGCTTTTGGTGTTGTACCGCCCAACCTGGCATTGACGGCTCGATCTCGCGGTGTTGACTGGATCTACACGTATTTGAAGTCGTATTACGTCGACCCATCCATCACGACTACCGGCGTTAACAATCTCGTTTACCCTGGCACCGCAATGCCGCACGTTCTGTGGCAGGAGCAAGGCTGGCAAACGCCGGTTTACGGTGAGGAATCGCACGGGTCGAAGCCGATAACGGGTCTTGAGTTATCGGAGCCCGGGTCTTTGTCTCCTGATGAGTATGATGACTTGATCGCCGACATCACCAACTTCATGGCTTACATGGCAGATCCCATCAAGCAGACGCGCCATCGAGTCGGCATCATCGTGCTGCTGTTTCTGTTTGGTTTGCTGGCAATTGCCTATACACTGAAGAAAGAGTACTGGAAAGACGTCGTTTAATCGGCCAGTGTCTTTAAAGACTCGTTGTTGCCGTCAATGCCATTGTCGGCACTGGTAAGGGTTAACGAATCTTCCATCAGTGACAAACTGCAGCGGGCCGCGGAAACGTGGCCCGTTTTTTTATGTTAACGGGGCGAATATGACTGCGATCGGCAACCGGCGATCGACTATTGTGATGTACTCGGACGCGCGCTGCATCCAGAGTCATCGCATTCGATTAGCTCTCGCAGAAAAGAGCATCAGCGCCGAGATCATTGACGTTTCATCCGGTGATATCAACGAAGACCTTCTGCAGCTGAACCCGCAGGGCACAGCGCCTACCATCGTGGATAGAGACCTGGCTCTCTATGACGCACGTGTTATCACCGATTACCTGGATGAACGCTACCCGCACCCACCATTCATGCCGATCGACCCCGTTTCCAGGGCTCGCACCCGGCTTGCGCTTTTTCGGCTCGAGTCTGACTGGTATTCACTGCGACCAGACGCTCCCCATCAGTCGTTGACCGCTAAGGAGTCTGCCAGGCAGCTGGGGGAATCACTGACGGCGGCGGCACCAGTATTTTCTGCGATGCCGTATTTTTTCGGTGAGGAGTACTCCATACTTGACGCTACGTTAGCACCACTGTTGTGGCGTCTCCCCGCTTATGGCATCGTATTGCCGAAGGCAGCCGACCCTGTGGCGCAGTATGCCAAGCGAATATTTGCACGCGAAGGTTTTCAGGAAAGCTTGAGCGATGCGGAACGGGAAATGGAGCAATGACGTCGAGTAGACCGTACCTTATCCGCGCTCTGTACGAGTGGATCGTTGATAATGGCTTTACACCCTATATGCTGGTGGACACCTCGCTGGACGTCGTCGAGGTACCGCGAGCGTTTGTGGAAAACGGGAGAATCATCCTCAATATCAGCCCGGAAGCCACGCACAGCCTCATTCTCGGTAATGAAGCAGTCACGTTTAACGCCCGTTTCAGTGGAACCGCGATGGATGTGCACGTTCCCGTTGTCAGTGTTCTGGCCATTTACGCGCGTGAGAACGGGCAGGGCATGATGTTCGGCGATCAGGACGACTCGCCACCTGATCCGGGTTCTGGCACCAAGACAGAAATAGACAAGGGGCCCAAAGCCCCACCGGAAGTCAAGCGTCCCAATCTGAAAATCGTCAAGTAGTATTTTCAGCTCTCTATGGCATTGGGCACCCAGGTTATTTCATGGGCGTGCCAGTATTGCTCTGCTGGCGTATCGGGGCTGGCCGGTTGTACGGCTATCACGTCAATTCGGGCGCGGGTTCGGCTGCTCACATGGCTTTGCAACCAGGCCTGCGCGGCCCGGACCAGCTTTCGCTGTTTTTTCCAATCGACACTTTCAATTCCGCCGCCATAGCGTTGTCCGGAGCGATACCGCACCTCCACGAATACAATACAATCATCAACGGGGTGTTGGAAGATCAGATCAATCTCTCCCACCCGACGCGCGTAATTCTGCGTAACGAGTCGATAGCCTTTGAGCTGCAGCCAGGATTTGGCGAGAGACTCCGCGACGTCTCCCCGTTGTTTCATGTGCATTCAGGCCTCCTTGCCTAATACTGCGATCAATAAAAATCTGGTGTGCGCAAGCTCTTGTGTTGTGTGGTCAGCTGCCAGAGCCGATCTGCTCTCTCTCGGATCAGTTTATCGAACCAGATCGCATGGAGGGCAGTGGAGGTGCTTCGATATTCTTGACCGTTTCGCTGACCCCATCAACGTATTGAGCCCAATCCAGAGAGCGCTGTATTCGACCCTCTGGCCCGATTTCAAGGCCGCCTGTATAGCCTTGAAGCCGCTGACCCTGCAGGAGTTCGTCGAGACTGGTTACCAGTTGATAGGCATCGGCGCCCAGTGCGTACAATTTGGCATACACACCATCGGCTGACGGAAACGTACTGAGTATGCTTTGCCGTAATGGGTCGTCACGCATGGATTTCCTGAGTACCCAGGGCGCGTCGGGGTAGTAGATCGTGTTCAGGTCCTTGTTTTTCTTGGCGTCGTCATCTATCGCTGCGATACGCGACGTACCCAGCCGTGTGACGCCCCGTGCGTGAAAGAAGTCCAGTTGCGGTCTTACCGATCTTGCTTGCTCTGAGGTCACTGCGAGGAAGATCACATCCACATCGTTGCGAATCGAAGGTTCAAAAAACAACTTCTCGCCGATTGTGCTGCTGAGGCTTCGAAATCGGTTATCACTCTTGTCGATCGACAAGGCTTCCTTGATCTGTTGAGAGTAGTCGAACTGATCCTTGGGCAGAACAGCAACATGCACAACATCACCGCCGTAAAGATACATGGCGTCCTGGAATGCTCTGGCTTCACGATCTCCGCGCGAATCATCAGCCTGCAATATGATGGCATTTTTCAGCGATAGGGCAGCAGCACGAGCCGCAGCGGCGCGAGCTTCTTCTTCCGGGGCCAGGCCAAACTGGATGATATTGGATGCGTTCCCAGCCAGTCCGGAGCTCTGGATGGTGTTTAACGTGATCGTGGGGACCGGAACCTCGCGTTGTGAAACGATGCCGGCAACTGCCTCCTTGCGCAGAGGTCCGATGACGGCATCGGCGCCATCAGCTATGGCTGTGTTGTAGGCAGTGCGTACATACCCCGGATTTTCACCCACATCATAAAAACGCAAGACGGGCACTTGTTGCTGACGTTTTGCCATGTCATGGGCGGCTATGATGCCGTCACGTATGGCCGCCGCGACCGTTGCCGTGTTGCTGCCAGACAGTGGCAGAAGAACAGCAATCTGGTTAACGGGTTGTCCCTGACTGTCAAAATTGAAGCCGCTGGGAGAATACAGCGCCGTTACGAACTCAGGGTTTGCCGGATGTACGGGAAAGCGCGCCTGCCAGTCAGCGATACCGGTGCGTCGTTTTTCAGCATCGATACCGGCAGCTGAATGAGTCAGCGCCAGTTCGATCCAGCCCTGGTAGATATCTCCACGCACGTTGGTCGTCATGCTACGCAGGGTGGAGAGTGGCTGCGTTGTCAGCAGCTGCCATATCTGCTGGTGACTGCGCGTGATGATGGTTGGATCTGAAAGCTGATTTTCCAGTTCAATTCTGGCGATCAGCTCGTTGTCGGGATCTTGCAGTATGCCGTATGCCTGTGCCTGAGTCTCGTAAACACGGGCTCTGTGAAACGCGCTGACCACGTCCCGGGGATCGGGTAATGCCGCCAGTGCCAGTTCAGCCTCGCGTTCGAAGACATGGTTTTTCGCAACCAGTACGTCGCGGCGGTGCAGCAACTCCAGTGTGACCAGTTGTTCAGGCACCGCCAGCAGCTTCAGCTGACCGGCTTCAGCCATGGCACGATCGAACAGAATCTCGGCAGCCAGCAGCAAAAAGTTCTGTTGCTCTTCCGGGTCATTGCTCCGTTTTGCGCGTTCGGTGTAAACATTTGCGGCTGCCAGTGGTTTGCCCAGCTGTAGCTGCCGCCGTGCAGCAGGGTCTGTTACCCTTGCATTCATAGGGCTGTCAGCCAGCGGTGGCGCCTTGGGCGCAGCACATGAGGACAACAAGCCAGCCACCACCAAGGCAAAGATCGCCAGACATGCCGATGGTGTTGATGGCAGCGTCCAGCGTGTCAACCGCATGGCTGGCTGGCTGAAAAGATCCTTCATGGTTTTACCTCTATCCGCCCGGACATTACACGCGTGGGTCCAGACGCCGCCGTGCTGGCCACGGTAGCGTGCTGATGCCTGCTGATCATTCCGGCTTGCGCCGTTTAGGAATTTCATGTTCTCGGAAAGCACTCTGTACATTGTTGCCACACCGATTGGTCATCGTGACGATTTATCGGCTCGTGCCATTGACTTGCTGCGGCAGGTTGATCGCATTTACGCGGAAGATACCCGGCATAGTCTACCGCTACTGCGTCATCATGGCATCGATACTCGCACCTGGGCACTGCATGAGCACAATGAAGAGTCCCGAATCGACATGGTCAAGGAGCATCTCCAGACCGGTGCATCAGCCGCATTGATCACCGACGCGGGCACGCCGCTGATCAGTGATCCGGGGTTTCGACTGGTACGGGCCTGTCAACGCGATGGAATTCGCGTATCGCCGGTACCGGGCCCTTGTGCCGTCACTGCGGCTCTGAGTGTCAGTGGCCTGCCGACTGATCGGTTTCAGTTCGTCGGCTTTCCGCCGGCCCGCTCAGGTGCGCGTAAAACCTGGTTGCAACCCCTGGCTCAGCTGCCCCATACGCTGGTAATTTATGAGTCGCCGCATCGTATTGTCGAGTGTCTGGCTGATATAGCCGACATCGTGGGTGATACGCGGCCCATGACGCTGGCAAGAGAGCTGACCAAGCGTTTTGAAACAGTGTTGCACGGCACGGTAAACGAGGTGGCAGCAGCGGTCAGCGAGGATAGCAACCAGCAGCGCGGTGAATTTGTTCTGGTACTGGGAGGTACCTCTACCGAGGATGCGCTCGGGGGCGAGAACGCACCAGTGATTGATCTGGACAAGACCATTCTGGTTCTGTTGCAGCACTTGCCCGTCAAGACCGTTGCGCGCTGCACCGCTGAATTGTGTGGAGTTACCCGAAAACTCGCTTACGATAGAGCACTCGAACTGCAGCGACGGTGATACCATCCGCGGCGGGAGTTGGCCAGGTCATCGCTGCTCGGTCGATTGCCATGGGTAGTTGGTTGAGTGGAGGAAAGTCCGGGCTCCACAGGACAAGGCGCCAGGTAACACCTGGGGGGCGCGAGCCTACGGAAAGTGCAGCAGAGAGTAGACCGCCTAAGCGTTGAATTGTCCTCGTGACAACGATTCGCCGGTAAGGGTGAAAGGGTGTGGTAAGAGCGCACCGCGTCGGTGGCAACATTCGACGGCATGGTAAACCCCGTCTGGAGCAAGACCAAATAGAGGGATATAGGCGTGGTCCGCGCTGTCCCCGGGTAGGTCGCTTGAGCGTCATGGTGACATGACGCCTAGATGAATGATGACCCTCGACAGAACCCGGCTTACGGCCAACTCCCACCTTTCACAATAAAATCAAGGGTTCCGGCAGGCTTGAAGTCAGGGTTCAGGCAGGGCAGGCGGCCCGATTCAGGCTGCCTGTTTTTCGTCGGCGTCCGGATCATCAACATCCGACGATGAATCAAGATTTCGCCTGGCCAGGTTTGTCACCCTGTTCAGTTCTGCAAACTGTTTGTCCAGTTTCTTGAATTCCTCTGGCATCACGTAGATGTATGTGATCAAGTGCTCCAGCAGTTGCATGAGCGCATCCGCCGTTTCCGGACTTGTGTGCTGACCGCTATCGAGCAATTCCTTCAGGTTGCCATCATTACGCAATGATGTCGCCAGATTGATCAGTGGCCGATCCAGTTCAATTGACGAGATGGACTCGGTAATGAGTTTGGCCAGATTGGTTCGGCTGTTGCCAACAGGTAGAAACTCGGTAAACAATGCATCGAGGGTGGATTGAGCGAGCACGCTGGTAGCCGTCAAATTGCCTGTCTGGTAGACGTCCTGTGTTGAACTGCAGAATTGCACCACGTTGGCTGGGACACTATCCGGCAGTTTGCTCAGATCCAGATGTGAATCCATCGCAGGGCTCATGTACAAGGTGGGTTGATGCTCACTGTCCTTGTCGCTCTGACCAATCAGATCCTTCACCCAGAAGTGCACCTGAACGCCGCAAGCGGGGCAGTCGGCTGAGCAAGACAGCGTATCGCGGTATTCATCGTAGTAGCGCCGCTTGGTGGTGAAGACGCCGCGTAGCGAGCACTCTGGGCAGCTGATGCCGATCGAGGCCGGTTGCGACAGCTTGCTGCTACCTTTTGCCACCCAGCGTTTGATGCAGCTTATGTCGAGTTGCTTCACTGTCGGTCAACTTCTCTTCCGATTACATACTCTTAAGTACGGCATTCAGTGCCGATTCTGAACAAGCATCAGTGCGTAATCGGAACTCTGCGCTTGCGTAACGGTTAAGGCGAATCGCTGCATTTTTTCACCGGATCGGCGCGGATTGGCGCTCCACGGAAGCGTCGCTAATTGCAAATTTTTCAACGGCCATAGGCGAAAACCCGATCACTTGCCGTGATATCGCGTCATTTTTCTAACGTGAATTCTACTAATTACACGTAAGTCATTGATTGTAATACACCCTCGTAACCCAAGCTAAACCATTGTCTTTGCAAGGAAAAACATCTGATGCCTTGGTGTTTTTCATTGACCGTATTTACTGGGGGTCGTATAGTGGGCGCCAGTGCCATTTGGTGTCGGTTTGTGGGAAATTTTTAGGCAGTCATGCGGTTTCGAGGCATCACAAAAATGAGCATAGACGCCAAAGGGCGCCTTGCCATGCCTAAAAATCACCGTGACAAGCTGGAAGAGAACGGTGTTCGCGAATTGGTGGTTACGGCAGACCCGTCGCGCTGTTTGCTGGTTTATCCAAAACCCATGTGGGAGGAAGTTGAGAAAAAGGTCAACGAGCTACCGAATTCGTCGAAGTACACGCGGATCATCCAGCGCCTGTACATAGGCTACGCCACCGATATCGAGCTTGACGGCACGGGGCGAATGCTGCTGCCGAACGAATTGCGGGAGTACGCGGGGCTGGATCGCAAGGGCGTGCTGATCGGGCAGGGCAAGAAGTTCGAATTGTGGGACGAGCGGACCTGGGAAATCGAGTCCGAGAAATGGAAGCAGCAGGTTAATGACCTGAATCCGGCAGACATGCCGGTTGAATTACAGAACATCTCGTTTTGATGGTGTCCTCTAGCGCATCACCAGTGCCTAGTCACGTGCCCGTGCTGATGCACGAGTCCGTCGAGGCTTTGGCGCTGTGGCCTGAAGGCAAGTACGTGGATGCCACGTATGGGCGAGGTGGTCACAGCGGGTTGTTGCTGTCGCGGCTGGGTAGTGGCGGTCAGTTGCTGGCTCTGGACAGGGATCCTGAGGCCTGCAGCGACGCGCAGTTGCGGTTTGCTGATGAGCCCCGGTTTTCTATCCGGCGCTCGAATTTCAGTGAGCTGGCCGGTGTGCTGGAAACGCAGGGATGGCTCGGTGAGGTCGATGGATTGTTGATGGATCTCGGGGTGTCTTCTCCGCAGCTGGATGTTGCCGAGAGGGGCTTTGGTTTTTCGCGTGACGGTGAGCTGGATATGCGGATGGATCCAGACAGCGGTGTTTCCGCAGCCCAGTGGCTGTCCGGGGTAAGTGAGGGTGAGTTGGTGCAGGTTCTAAGAGAATACGGAGAGGAGCGCTACGCAAAGCGAATTGCCACTGCGATCATCTCTGCGCGCCAGGAAAAGCCCATTGAGCGGACGGGGCAGCTCGCTGAGATCGTCAAGGCGGCCCATCCTCGATGGGAACGACACCACCATCCTGCCACGCGCAGCTTCCAGGCAATCCGCATACACATTAACGGTGAACTCGACGCCATCAAAAGCGCGCTGAGTGCTGCAGCTCTGGTATTGAAGATGGGTGGTCGGATCGCGGTGATCAGCTTTCACTCGCTGGAAGATCGATTGGTCAAACGAGCCTTGCGTCAACCGATACCCGATGCACGCATTCCTCGTCACTTGCCACAACCGATGCTCGACGATCATCCGTGGCGAGTCGTGGGCAAGCCGTTGAAGGCGGGTGCACAGGAGCTGGAGAGTAATAGCCGGGCGCGTAGCGCCGTACTGCGGGTAGCGGAGCGAGTGGCGTGAACAGTACTGCAAGCCTGGTAATTCTCATGGCGGCACTGTGCTTTTGTTCAAGCATTGCGGTGGCGTATTCAAAGCATCTGAGTGTCAAGGCTTACGGTGAGCTAAGCCTGAACCAGCAAATCATCGACGCTCTGGATGTTCAATGGAGTCAGCTGCAAATAGAGGAAAGTACCTTTTCTGAATACGGTCGTGTAGAGCGTACAGCGAGGGATCGACTGGACATGTCATTTCCCGGGCTGGACGGCTCGGTCATGATCGTTCGGTAACGGTGAGGAGACTAGCGGCAATGTCGGCATCTCAGAAATCCTCCAGCTGGTCGCATCGTCGTGGCCTGGTCATGCTGTGCTTTTTCGGCATGGGCGTAGCGCTGATTGCGCGGGCCGGGTATCTGCAAGTGTTCGATCGTGATTTCTATCTCGATGAGGGCAGGGCCAGACAGTTGCGTACGGTGGAAATACCGGCCAATCGTGGCGATTTGCTGGATCGTCATGGCGATGCGCTGGCTATCAGCACGCCCATTCCATCATTGTGGGGCGTGCCGTCAAAGCTGCTTGAAACGCCTGAGGACATGCTGGCAGTTGCCACTATTCTGGGTATCGATGGTGAGAAGCTGAATCAGCGCATCAAGAATGCTGCAGACCGAGGGCGCGAGTTTGTCTACATCGATAGGCATGTGTTGCCGGAACTCGTGGACAAGGTCATGGCGCTGCAGAACCCTGCTGTTGCCGTGCAGCGGGAGTATCGTCGTTACTACCCCAGTAGCAGCGCAGCCGCCCATGTCATCGGTTTTACAGGTATCGATGACCGAGGTCGTGAAGGCCTTGAGATGGCCTATGACGGCTGGCTTGCGGGTGAGCCCGGTTTGCGTCGTGTAGTCAGAGATCGCACGGGTCAGGAAATCACCGGCATGGACATTATCAAGCCGTCCGTGCCCGGCAAGGATCTGCACCTGAGTATTGACCGGCAGTTACAGTATTTTGCGCATCGCGCCTTGCAGGAGGCGGTCACCAGCAACAAGGCTGAGTCCGGATCCGTTGTTGTCATGGACACACAAACGGGCGAGATCATGGCCATGGTCAACTACCCGACTTTCAATCCTAACGATACTTCCGACAGAAGCGGTGGTGGTCGGCAGCGCAACCGTTCGCTGACAGACGTGTTCGAACCCGGTTCCACCATGAAGCCATTCACGATAGCGGCCGCACTGGATTCCGGTGAGATACCGCTCGAGCATATTGAATACACTTCGCCGGGTCGTTACACCATCGGGAAGTATGAAATCAGTGACGATGGCAAGGACCACGGCTGGCTGGATCTGAGAGGCATCGTCACCAAGTCCAGTAATGTGGGAATCAGCAAGATCGCCCGCCGGCTTGAAGAAGAGCAGATGTGGTCAGTGTTTGATTCGTTTGGATTTGGTCGTCCACCGGGTAGTGAATTTCCGGGTGAAGTGCCGGGGTTCTTCAATCACCCGAGTGTCTGGAACCATACTGAGCAGGCGACGATATCCTACGGATACGGTATCTCGGTGTCGGTCATGCAGCTGGTGCGCGCCTACGCCGCGCTGGCTAATGACGGTGTCATGATGCCTCCCTCGTTTCTGGCGCTGGATACACAGCCGGCAGGTCAGCGGATCATCGATACATCCATCGCGCGTGATGTTCGGTCGATGCTGGAGTCCGTTGTCAAGTCCGGTACTGGCAAGCGCGCTCAGGTTCCGGGTTATCGCGTAGCGGGTAAAACAGGTACATCGCATCTATCGCAGTCCGGCGGCTATTCAGAAGATAGTTACGTGTCGCTTTTCGCAGGATTTGCACCGGTATCGAATCCGCGTCTGGCTGCCGTCGTGGTCATTCATGATCCCAAGGCGGGCGAGCACTTCGGGGGTGTTGTTGCGGCTCCGGTTTTCGCCGATGTCATGTCGCATGGCTTGCGCCTGGGTGGTGAAGAGCCCGACGATATTGATGAGCGCAGTGTGCAGGCGCCGGGTGTTCTAATTGTCAAGGAACACGATAAATCTTGAGTCACGCGTCCGCACAGAACTGGAAGCTTCAGGCGCTGCTCGATGAGTGGCTGTGTGAGCCTGCGCCTGATATGAGCATCTCAGGCGTAAGTCTGGACAGTCGGCTTGTGCAAGCAGGTGATTTGTATCTGGCCGTGGGTGGTGCTGTTACACACGGTATTCGATTTGCTGAAGCTGCTGTCTCTGCTGGCGCCTGTGCGGTTGCGGTAGCGCCCGACATCGTTGCCGATTTTTCAGACAGTGTCGAGGCGTTACAGCGTGCTTCGGTGCCGGTACTGCTGATTGAAAATCTGGACCAGCTCTGCGCAACGATTGCTTCGCGTTTTTATGGCCATCCTGATCAGGACATGACGCTCATTGCTGTGACGGGCACTGATGGTAAAACATCCGTTTGCCGGTTCATCTGCCAGGCGTTTGCAGCAGCAAACAGGCCCTGTGGCTACATTGGAACCCTCGGCTGGGGCCTTGGAGACTCGCTTCAGCCCATCGCCTTGACAACACCCGATGCCGTGTCGCTCAGGCGCATGCTCGCCAGCCTGCGTGATGCAGGGGCAGAGCTGGTTGCGCTTGAAGCATCATCGCACGGTCTGGCAGAAGGCCGGCTGGATGGATTGTCGCTGAACATCGCTGTGCTCACCAACCTTGGACGTGATCATCTGGATTATCACAAAAGCGTTGAGGCCTACAAACAGGCCAAGACACGGTTGTTCGATTGGTCCGGGCTTGAGTGCAGTGTGGTCAATGGTTGCGATCAGTTGGGCCAGGAGTTGTTGCACAAGCGCTCACCGGTCCGGAAAGTCGCCTATTTTTCTCGGGATGCGCAAGGTAGTAATGACCTCTGCACTGCAGCGAACCCTGTCGCCAGCTGCCTATATGCCAAAGAGATTGAGGCAATTGATGAGGGGCTGTCATTCCAGCTGCGTGATGAAGATTTTGAAGGCGTTGTCACCACAAGGCTGCTGGGGCGATTCAATGTAGACAACCTGCTGGCCTGCTACGGTAGTTTGAGAGCCTGTGGTATGGCTGCCAATGAAGCCGTGCATTGTCTGTCCCGTGTGACACCTGTGGATGGTCGCATGGAGCGACTGGGTGGCGCTGGTCAACCGGCCGTCGTGGTGGATTTTTCTCACACGCCACAAGCGCTCAGCGTTGCCATAGATGCCGCACGTGTTCACTGCTCAGGGCGCTTGTGGGTCATTTTCGGGTGCGGGGGTGATCGCGATCCTGGTAAGCGTGCGCCGATGGCCGCCGCTGCTGAGGCTGCCGACTGCGTGATACTCACAGACGATAATCCTCGGACGGAATCGTCGCAAAGCATCATCGAGC
>CALLPU010000431.1 GCA_938016235.1 uncultured Granulosicoccus sp.
GAGCGCCGAACCCGGCGATACGTAATGGGCAACATCGGCAATAGCCACCATGAGATGCCAGCCAGTTTCCAGCGGCTCACACCACACAGCATCATCAAAATCGCGCGCATCAATGCCGTCTATCGTGATCAGCGGAAGATCTCTGACATCCTTGCGCCCTTTGGCCGACGCACCATCAACAACGGTTGAAAACGATGCTGCCTGTTCGGTCACTGCCGCAGGCCATTCGGACGGTATGCCATGGCTATGCAGGGCGACATCAATTTCCATCCCTGCCCGAAGATGCTGACCTAACACCTCAACGATCTTGCCAACCGGCTGATGACGTCGTGTTGGCTGCTCGACAATCTCGGCAACAACCATGTCGCCATCCTGTGCGTTTTCGAGCGAGCCTGGGGCTATCAGCAGATCCTGGTGGATACGCTTGTTATCAGGCAGCACCACCACGGTGCCACGGTCAATGGACAGCCTGCCAACCAACGTCTTGTTAGCGCGTTCCACCACATCGACAATGCGCCCTTCCCGACGTCCTCGATGATCAGTACCTGTGACACACACCACCACACGGTCGCCATGCAGAACCAGCCGCATTTGCTTGCCATTCAGATATATGTCCTTGTCCCCGTCATCAGCAATCACAAATCCGAAACCATCCGGATGTGCGCTGATACGGCCCGCAATCAGCGCATCGGTATCCACAGGTACCAGACCCCGGCGACGATTCTGAATCAGCTGACCATCGCGAATCATGGCACCCACACGACGGCGTAGCGCTTCCTCACCCTCCGGATTGCCAGCCAGCTCCAGTTCTTCAGCCAGCGCCTCTATATCCATGGGTCCTTTCGGTGACGCCAGGATGCTGGTAATGAACTCACGGCTCGCAATCGGCGCACCGTATTTGGCTTGCTCGCGTTTGCGGTAAGGATCGCGTCCCGCCGATTTCTTATCGCTTTTTTTTGGGCTCATGCTGCTGTCGCTTAGGGGTATGGGCGCAAGAGTACGCCAAAGCGCCGCCTGCAAGGGTCATCTTGAAGCAATTGTCGTGCATAGCGTTTGACTATTGCTGCCAGCTTATGTACATTGCGCGCTCTCGGGCAAGGCTCGAGCGACACTTCGTGCCGAGGTGGCGGAATTGGTAGACGCGCATGCTTCAGGTGCATGTATCCTTTGGATGTGGAGGTTCAAGTCCTCTTCTCGGCACCACGACAACTACATGTCGTGCTTGAAAACTCTCCCAACAAATATCATTTCGCATGCATCAGTTCGTTTGCAAGTGACCACCGCCGTGCCAGCCTGCAATACGTCGCTCACAGTCAATCAGCACGTTGCGCCCGACTGCACACTCGCCCGACAGAATCGTGCACCTTCACGTCGAGCGTACTCACGCCGGGCGCGTACACGCCGAGCTTATTCACGCAGGCTGATCGCCAAAAGGCCACTCAATCACCACGTTTTCCGTACGTTCAGGCCCCGTTGACACCAGATGGACTGGCACGCCGGTCAACGCCTCCAGTCGAGCTATGTAGTCCTGTGCAGGCTGTGGCAAGTCGCCCATGCGCGTAACCCCTGCCGTATTGGATTGCCAGCCGGGCATCTGCTCGTACACAGGCTCGCACTTGGCTAGATCGTCAGCACCGATCGGCGGATGATCCACCAGCTCTCCATTGAGCCGATAGGCCACCGCAATCTGCAGTGTCTCCAACGTGTCCATCACATCCAGCTTCGTCAGGCAGATGCCCGTCACCCCGTTCAGAATGGCCGCGCGACGCACGGCAACCGCATCAAACCACCCACAACGACGCTGACGACCGGTGGTTGCGCCAAACTCGTTACCGCGTTCACCGAGAACCGTGCCCACCTCGTCAAACAGCTCTGTCGGGAAAGGGCCGGCACCCACACGCGTGGTGTAGGCCTTGGTGATTCCCAGCACGTAGTCGATGGTGCCCGGGCCGCAACCACTGCCGCTGCAGGCCGCTCCTGCCACGGTATTGGATGAGGTAACAAACGGATAAGTCCCGTGATCGACATCGAGCAATGTGCCTTGTGCCCCTTCAAACATGATGCGATTGCCAGCGCGTCTGTGTTCGTCGATCAGACCCGGCACATCGGCGATTAACGGAGCCATTCGCTCCGATTGAGCACGAGCTTCATGCTTGATCGCCTCGGCATCCACTGCCGGCATGCCGTGCCCCACCAGCGTTGCATTATGATAAGCGCAGGCTGCTTCAATTTTCTCATCGAAGCGATCCAGCTCCAGAAGATCCTGCACGCGCACGGCGCGTCTGGCGACCTTGTCTTCGTATGCGGGGCCAATGCCACGACCCGTGGTTCCAATGGCGTGCCTTCCAGCGGCTTTTTCTCGCGCCTGATCCAGCGCTATGTGATACGGGAGTATGAGCGGGCAGGCACCGCTGATTCGCAGGCGTTCTTCCACCGGAACGCCACGCTCTCGCAGCATGTCGATTTCGGTGAATAGCGCTTCTGGCGATACCACCACGCCATTGCCAATGACGCACATGACACCTTTACGCAAAACGCCGCTGGGAATAAGGTGGAGAACCGTTTTCTCTTCACCGATGACCAACGTATGACCAGCGTTGTGGCCGCCCTGGAAGCGCACCACGAGTGACGCTTGCTCGGTCAGCACATCGACAATCTTGCCTTTGCCCTCATCGCCCCATTGCGTGCCAAGCACGAGCACACTGTTTGCCATACGATCTGATCTCGGGTTTTTACTACAGATTAAATCAGTGGTTCAACGACCCACTGGTTGTTCACCAAACGAAGTGTGCGATCGCAATGACAACTGCTCGCGTTCATCGCCGAATCCTTGAGCGCAACAACAACACGTTCGCCAGATTTGCGCAGACGCCGAATCTCTGTCCAGAGTTCCTGGCTTGCATTGTCGTCCACCCAGATTCCTTGCGCCGCTGGTGTCATTCCCTGCTCGATGGGGCGCGGTGTGAGTGCCAACTGGATCAAGTCACCACTGAATCCGGTTGCAGGCCGCGCACGGCCGAACGATTCTCCAATGGCATCATACCGCCCGCCTCTCGCCAGCTCGGATCCGTTAGCGTCATACAGCGCGAACAGCATACCGGTATGGTAGCGATAGCCGCGCAGTTCGGCCAGATCTATGTGAACGTTCAACGCTGGATGTGTGAACTGCACCGCATCAATAACCGCTTGCAGATTGTCTAGCGCCGCTGCCACTGCAGGCCCGGCATCGGCGAATCGTTGACGTGCATCGGCCAGTACCGCCGAGCTTTCACCGCGCAATGCAGACAGATCGCGGAAATGGCGCTGAGTTCGAGCCGGGGATCCGGCTGATACCAGCAGTTCGTCGACTTCCGGGCACGAACCACGCAGCAAGGCCTGAAACAAGCTTTCCTGGAGCGCTTGATCGAGGGAGGCCTGGCTCATCAAACCCCTGAACACGCCAACGTGTCCGACATCCAGCAGTACGTCAGATATGTCCAATCCGGATAGCAACACGTTGTCCAGCATGAGCTGGATGATTTCAGCATCACTTTCAGGGCCAGCATGGCCGAAGAGCTCTGCACCGAATTGCAACGGTGTGCGGCTGCCACCGGCACCATCGGTACGGGCGCGCAGGACGCTGCCCGTGTAAAAAAGTCGATTCGGCAAATCATTGCGCAGTGCATGCGCGTCGATTCTTGCCACTTGTGGTGTCATGTCTGCCCGAACGCCGAGGGTTCTGCCGTTTTGCTGGTCTATGAACTTGATTGTCTGCAGATCGAGCGTTTCACCTGTGCCCGTAAGCAAACTATCCAGATATTCGATTAGCGGGGGCATGACCAACTCGTAGCCCCAGCGATAACTGCTGTCCATGATCTGTCGACGCAATGATTCCACCCGCCACGCGTCCAGTGGCATCAATTCGTTGACCCCGTCAGGCAGCAGCCAACGCTCGGTGCGCGGATCGTTAGGAATGTTCAAGGTCAGCGCAGAATGGTTAGCAGGACGACACCCGCAATCATACTGGACAAGCCAATAATTCGCATTCGCTCGTTGTCCACGTCCAGCATTGCCCTGATGGTGCGCTTGTAACCTTCTGGATTGAGGAACGGCAGTATGCCTTCGAGCACCAGCACAAGGCAAAGCGCAGTCAGAATTTCAACGAGCATGAGAACCTCAGTGCTGACTCATCAAGTACAACACGGACGGAATGCGCCGTGTTGGTGTTGCTCAGCCTGCAAGGCAGAAGCCTCACTGCGTGCTGAAGCGAGTGGGCAGTGCATTTTCATGCCTGAGACGCTCGGTTGGCCCGTGCGTGACCAAAAACAATCAGCAACATCACAACCGATAGGTGCAACCGATAGGTGCAACCGATTTCCGAGGCAAGAAGCGCCTCGGAATCAGCTCGAGCAGATCACTGCAGTGCCGGGTAGACGCGCAACAATCAGGGCTTGGGAAGTCCCAGTGGGCCGTTGAAATAACGGAAAAACTCAGAATCCGGATTCAGCACCATGACGTCACTGTTGCCACTGAACGCCGAACGATAGGCACTCAAACTACGGTAGAGGCTGTAGAACTCCGGGTTCTTGGTATACGCCTCTGCGTAGATCCGCGCCGACTCAGCGTCTCCGGCACCACGAGTCTGCTCAGCTGTTGAGTAAGCGTTAGCCAGCAATTCTTCACGGACTCGATCAGCGGAAGCTCTGATCTTCTTGGCACTTTCTTCACCTTCTGAACGAATCTCACGCGCAATCTTGGCACGGTCTTTTTCCATTCTCTGGTATACGGATTCACGAACGTCCTCTGGCAATTCCACCTTCTTGATTCTGACATCCACGATATCAATGCCTAAGCTTTCGGCTTGTTGATCAACCGAGGCCGTGATTTCGTCCCGCAACGTTGAGCGTGCAGACGAAACCACCTCACGAATGGTTCGTTGCCCAAATGCGTCCTTGACACCCTCACGCACGAACTGCGTCAACCGGCTGTTGGCTCGTGACTCGATACCACCCAGGCTTTTGTAGAACTGAGA
>CALLPU010000432.1 GCA_938016235.1 uncultured Granulosicoccus sp.
TGAAGTCGTGGGTCTGGCGGTGGGTTATGGTGTTGAGCATGGCCAGGATCTGGCCGACATGCCGTTGGACGTGCTGCAGAGTTTCAGTGATCAGATAACCGAGGATGTGTTTGATGTGTTGACGCTGGAAGGCTCGGTGTCTGCGCGTGATCATGTCGGTGGCACAGCGCCGGCTGCTGTCACCGCGGCGGTGGAGCGCGCGCGCCAGAGACTGGCGCAGACTTACATCCCGAACTGACGTTTCAACCACGCGGATACATCGGCGACCTCGTCGGCACTCACACTGTGGGCTATGGCATATTGATGCCATTCCACGGTGACATTATGCGCCTGCAACGCATCGCGTGATTGTTCGGCATACCGGATCTGGATAACGTCGTCGAACTCGCCGTGTGCCATGAATACCGGAACCTCCCTGTGATCCTCGGTGATCAGTGGAAGCGCATCGTCCTGAACAGGCATGTAGGTGGACAAGGCCAGGATGCCTCCAAGCTTGTGTTTGCCGGTGAGACCTGCGTACAACGCTATCGCTCCTCCCTGGGAAAAGCCTGCCAGCGTGATGTGACTTGCCGGAATATCTCTGCTGATTTCATGATCGATCAGGTCGCTGATCAGTGACGCTGATTCCTTGATGCCAGCGCTGTCCTGCTGGCGGCTGCCGAAGTCCAGTGAGTTGATGTCGTACCAGCCGCGCATGGCCGCTCCGCCGTTAACACTGATAGGACGCACGGGCGCATGCGGAAACAGGAAACGCACCCCGGGGCGCTGGAGCAATTGCAGTTCAGGCACGATGGGCTCGAAGTCGTGTCCACTGGCGCCTAACCCGTGCAGCCAGATGACCGTGTACTCGCAGTGTTCAGCGGTGGTGATCTCGATGCTATCGAGCAGTTTTTGAGACATGTTGGGTTACTGCTCAACTATGGCGGTATCGCGGTGCGAGTATACTCCATAGCCCGATCTACGAGAGTGGTGGCAATCGTGTTGAAGAGGATGGCAAAAGTGCCGTGCATGACGCTTCCGGCCGTCGCACTGGCGAGTCTGCTGAGCGGATGTGGAAATAAGGGTGAACTGTTTCTCGTTCCGGATCAGATGACTCAGCAGGAGCTGGAGCTTCTGGGACAAACACTGAGTAACAACTCGGATTCCACGCTGGAATCTGTGCCTGTTACCGCCAGCGATGACGAAGAGCCGGATGGCTCGAAGAAAGTAACGAAGTAGACCGACATACCAGCAACTGACTATTCACGGCCTGTATCCATGACTCCTTTTTACCGACATAACGGCTCATTGATGAGCGATCAGAGATCGTTGACCGATCTGGCTGAACAGTACGGTACGCCGTTGTATGTCTACAACCGCGGTGCCATTGAATCAGCCTGGCAGGAATTTTCCACGGCGCTGGAAGGCCATCCCCATCTGATCTGCTATGCCGTCAAAGCCAACAGCAATCTGGCGGTACTCGATGCGCTGGCGCGGTTGGGATCCGGATTTGACATTGTCTCAGTGGGCGAACTGAAGCGTGTTCTGGCTGCCGGAGGCAAGCCTGAGCAGATTGTGTTTTCCGGCGTCGGTAAAAGTGAACGGGAAATGGCCGCGGGCCTGGAAGCCGGCATTCGCTGCTTCAATGTGGAATCAGCTTCCGAACTTGAGCGCCTGGCGGTCGTGGCCACGGCTCATGGAACCTCGGCGCAGGTATCGCTGAGGATCAACCCAGATGTTGATGCACAGACACACCCGTATATTTCAACAGGGCTCAAGGAAAACAAGTTTGGTATCGGGATGGCCGATGCCATGGCAACCTACCGCCGTGCAGCGGAACTTGATGGTATCGATGTGCAGGGCATTGATTGTCATATCGGGTCGCAGCTGACCTCGCTAGAGCCCTATGCTGATGCGTTTGCGCTACTGGTGCAGATGGTTGATGCCCTGAAGGAGGAAGGCATTGCGCTGTCGCATATTGATGTGGGAGGCGGGCAGGGCATTCAGTACAGCGCAGAGGATGACCGACTGGACGTTGCATCCTGGGCGCAGTGCATCCGCTCTGCAGTGGGCGACAGGGACCTTGAAATTCTGGTAGAGCCGGGTCGGTATATCGTCGGGCAGGCAGGTGTACTGCTCACGCGGGTGGAGTACCTGAAGAGCAATGAGGATCGTCATTTTGCAGTGGTGGATGCGGCCATGAACGATCTTATTCGCCCTGCGTTGTATAGCGCCTGGCAGGCAATTGAAAGCGTTGAGTCTTTGGATCGACCGTCCCGTTTGTACGATGTGGTTGGCCCGATCTGCGAATCGGCTGACTTTCTGGGCAAGCAGCGCGAACTCGCCATCGCCGAAAAGGACCTATTGTGCGTTCGCTCCTCAGGAGCATACGCATCTGTAATGAGTTCGAATTACAACACGCGTCCACGCGCTGCCGAGGTCATGGTGGACGGCGATAACGCATTTCTGGTACGTGCCCGGGAAGAAACTGAAGCCCTGTTTGCACAGGAATTTCTGTTGCCATGAACGCCATTGCGTTCACCAAGATGCACGGTCTTGGCAATGATTTCATGGTGGTGGACAACCTCGCCGACCGCATCAAGCTGCCTCCCGAGCAGATCCGCAAGCTCTCTGACCGGCATACCGGAATTGGTTTTGATCAGTTACTGGTGGTGCGGCGTGCATCGGTGCCTGATGCCGAATTTGACTATCAGATTTTCAACGCTGATGGCGATGAAGTTGAGCACTGTGGCAACGGTGCGCGTTGCTTTGCACGGTATGTTCACGAGAAGCAACTCACCACCAATAATGCCATTCGGGTTAACACGCTTAACGGTGTGATTACGCTTGTTTTACAGGACA
>CALLPU010000433.1 GCA_938016235.1 uncultured Granulosicoccus sp.
GCACTGGACAAGGACGACACCATCTCCGAAGTGGATGTGTACCTGGCTTATGGCCTGCACGGTCAGGCTGAAGAGCTGCTAACCAAGGCGATAGAGCGAAAGCCGAATCAACCCGAGTATGCACAGAAGCTGTTACAGACCTACCATGCGCAAGGCAACGGTGAAGGGTTCCACCAGACGGCCCAGGAATTTCATGCCCGTTTTGGTGGCGAGTCAAATCCTGAATGGATGGGTATCGCGGCAATGGGAGCGGAGCTACGTCCTGGTGATCCGATGTATGCATCGGCGGGCAGTGCCGTGCAGGCCATCGGTACCGGTGACTCTGACGGTTCCAAGTTTGGTGATGATGATTTTCTGCCAGCTTCGGATAACGACGAAGGCAGCGTAAGTCGTGGCTTTGGCGACAGTGATGCCATCGATCTGCCAGAAGAAAACGATCTGGCTGCCCCTGAACTGGCTGCCTCGACAGACGACGAATCTGCACTGATGGATGAAAGCCTGGATCCGGCATTTGCCTTCGATGAGGCCGACCTGGAAGCCACGGGTGATTTCTCGCAGATCACTGATGAGCTGGCGGCCGAGACCGATGGCAGCATCGACTTCCCCGGCTTCGATTCCACGGCCGCTGCTGACTCAATGGACGACACGCAGGCAGACGTAGACGCAGACGATACGGGAATCAGCATTGATGACAGCCTGAACGTGGGCAACGATCCACTGGGTGAAGCATTGACCATGGACGAGCTGGATGGTGTGGTTGGCTCGGCTGATGATCTCACGCTGGATCTCGATCAGCTCTCAGGCGATCTGGAACTGGATACCGCCGAGTTGTTGAACTCTGATTTGAGTGACCTTGAAATACCGGACCTGACAGCGGAGAACGAACCGCTGGTTGATGGCGCAGCTGCTGCCGGAGCCAGCGCCGATGAAATGGACACCATGCTCGATCTTGCCAAGGCCTATATCGACATGGGCGATAAGGATTCTGCCAGCAGTGCGCTGGACGAAATCGTGAAAAGTGGTAGCCCGGAACAGGTCAATGAGGCTGAAACGCTGTTGCGTAACATTTCCTGAAAGCCTTACGTGGCATTGAAAAGAATAGCCCTCGCCGTCGAATATGACGGCGAGGGCTTTTGCGGTTGGCAGCGACAACCCCATTGCCACTCGGTTCAAGCCGAGCTTGAGCAGGCGCTGAGCAAGATTGCACAGCAGCCAGTCACGGTCTACTGCGCCGGCCGTACCGATACCGGTGTGCATGCGGCGGCACAGGTTGTTCACTTTGATACTGATCTGGACCGACCACTGCGCGCCTGGTCATTCGGCACGAATTCCCATCTGGATCGACGTGTATCCGTGCATTGGGCGTCCGTGGTTGCAGATGATTTTCATGCGCGGTTCTCCGCCGTGGAAAGAAGCTATCGCTATACGCTATTGAATCGCTCAACGCGTCCGGGTTATCAAGCCGGAACGTTGGGTTGGGAGCGTGTTCAGCTGGATGCTCAACGCATGCATGAGGCTGCACAGGCCTTGGTCGGTGAGCACGATTTCAGTAGTTTCAGATCGGCAGAATGCCAGGCTAATCACGCAGTGCGTCTACTTAAGCGAATTCGTGTGTACCGTGATCAGGATCGCGTGGTGCTGGAGGTAACGGCGAATGGCTTTCTGCACAATATGGTACGGATACTCACCGGGTGTTTGCTGGCCATCGGCCGTGGCGAGCAGCCGGTTGACTGGATGAGGCAGCTGCTGCATCTACGCGACCGAACCCGAGCCGGGGTCACAGCGCCACCGCATGGCCTGTGTTTTGTTCAGCCTGGCTACCCCGCGGAATGCGGGATTCCTGATTTCGAAGCACAGAAGATTCAACCCTGGCATCCGTGACCTGACAGGATGGCTTCCGGACGGGTCATCTGTTAAGGTTTGCGGTGATATGGCGCGACGAACCCGAGTCAAGATTTGCGGTATCACACGCCTGCAAGACGCCCAACTGGCGCAAGCATTGGGCGCGGACTCGCTCGGCTTCGTGTTTGTACCGGCCAGCGCCCGATACATCGCGCCGGAGTCCGCGGCTACCATCATCAGGCAGCTATCGCCTTTTGTTACCTGTGTCGGTCTTTTTTTAAACGCAGACGCAGCTGACGTGCGGCATGCGCTCGAACTCATACCGTCTCTGGTGCCACAGTTCCATGGCCAGGAAACCGCCCAGTATTGTGATCAATTTGGCTGTTCCTACATGAAAGCGATGGGCGTGGGCAGCGGCATGCCATCAGCCGACGATCTTGCTGCGTATCAGCAGGCCTCCGGGTTTCTGTTCGACAGCAACGAACCGGGGCAGCTGGGCGGTACCGGGCATGCCTTCGACTGGACACAATTGGACACTAAAATGGACCGGCCACTGATATTGGCGGGCGGTCTTGACGTACATAATGTCGGGCGCGCTATTGATGAGGTTGCCCCGCATGCAGTTGATGTCAGTTCCGGGGTAGAACAGAGCAAAGGAATAAAAGACGCAGGCGCCATGAGAGCCTTCATGGCTGCCGTGTATGAAGCCGATGCGGCTTGCTACCACCGAAACTGATGAATCATCTATCAGCACACACGCTATTTAGGATACGTTTTTCATGAATACAGCCACTGAGTCCTTCGACGGCCAGATCACGCAACAGTACCCGGATAAAAAGGGGCATTTTGGTGTTTATGGGGGTAGCTTCATTGCCGAAACCCTGATGGATCCGGTGACTGAGCTGCAAGAGGCTTATGAGCGATACCGTCTGGATAATGAATTCATCGCCGAATTCGAATGGGAGCTCAAGAATTTCGTCGGCAGGCCCAATCCCCTGTATCACGCACGACGCTGGTCAACAGAGCTCGGTGGTGCGCAGATCTGGCTCAAGCGTGAAGATCTGAACCATACCGGCGCACACAAGATCAACAACACGGTGGGTCAGGCTTTGCTGGCCAGACGCATGGGCAAGAAGCGCATTATTGCCGAAACCGGTGCTGGTCAGCATGGCGTTGCCACAGCCACTGTTTGCGCGCGCTGGGGTATGGAGTGCATCGTGTACATGGGCGAAGAAGATATCGTTCGTCAGGCACCGAATGTGTTTCGCATGAAGCTTCTGGGCGCCACCGTTGTGCCCGTGACGTCAGGTTCGCGCACGCTGAAGGATGCGCTGAACGAAGCCATGCGCGACTGGGTGGGTAATGTAGACGATACCTTTTACATCATCGGCACAGCGGCAGGCCCGCACCCTTATCCCACCATGGTCCGTGACTTCAACAGCGTCATTGGCAAAGAGATCAAGGAGCAATCACTCGAACATACTGGACGTCTGCCAGACGCCGTTGTTGCCTGTGTCGGCGGCGGCTCCAACGCCATTGGCGCTTTTCACCCGTTCCTGGAAGACAGCGAAGTGGCACTGGTGGGTGTTGAAGCCGGTGGTGACGGGCTGGAAACCGGCCGCCACGCGGCACCGTTGAGCGCTGGCAAGCCGGGCGTGCTGCACGGTAACAGAACCTACCTGATGGAAGATGACGCCGGGCAGATCATTGAAACCCATAGCGTTTCTGCGGGTCTGGATTATCCGGGCGTGGGGCCTGAGCACGCGTGGCTGAAAGATATTGGCCGCGTGCAGTACGTGGCGGCAACCGATACGGAAGCGCTGGAAGCAACCCACAAGTTGTGCCGGATCGAGGGTATCATTCCGGCGCTGGAATCCGCACACGCGTTGGCCCATGCCGTGAAGATGGCGCCGTCCATGAGTACGGATAAGAATATTGTCGTCAACCTTTCCGGTCGGGGCGATAAGGACATCAACACTCTGGCCGACATTGAAGGAATTACTCTGTGAGTCAAAGCCGTATCGCTGCGCGTTTTACCGAAGCTGGCAATCGCAAGCTACTGGTACCGTACATCACTGCGGGCGACCCTGATCTGGGTGTCACGCTTGCATTGATGCACACGCTGGTCAAGGCGGGTGCCGATGTTATTGAGCTCGGCATACCCTTTTCAGATCCCATGGCCGATGGTCCGGTGATACAGGCTGCTTGTGAGCGGGCGTTAAAGAACAACGTCACACTGGTGCAGGTCATGGAAACGGTCAAACAGTTTCGTGAAACCGACGACCACACGGCCGTGGTGCTGATGGGCTACATGAATCCGGTGGAAATCCTCGGCTACGCCAAATTTGCAGCGCTAGCGGCCGACGCAGGCGTCGACGGTGTGCTCACGGTGGATCTACCGCCAGAGGAGGCCGGTGAGCTGGTGGCTGAATTACGCTCGCACAATCTGGACAGCATATTTCTGCTGTCGCCAACAACACCAGACTCCCGTTTGCGGGAAGTGTGCGACAAGGCCAGTGGCTACATCTACTACGTTTCGTTGAAAGGCGTTACCGGGGCTGCAAACCTGGATACCGCAGAAGTGGCCAGCAAGGTAGAGCATATCAAGTCGATCTCCCAGATTCCCGTGGCCGTGGGTTTTGGCATTCGCGATGCGGCATCGGCTGCGGCTATCTCCGAAACCGCCGATGCCATTGTGGTCGGTAGCGTTCTGGTGGCACTGGTCGGGGAGCACGGCCAGGATCCTGACACGCTTCACGAGAAGATGTTCGACACCGTCAACGGTATGCGTACCGCAATGGATCAGGCTGGAGTCTCTGCATGAGCGATGATGACAAATCCAGGGATGGAGAGAAAAAACCGATAGTGCCTTCCAGCATTCGTCGCCTAAGCTGGTTCGAGCGATTGATACCCGCGCGTATCGGCACTCGCAGTGAGGAAAAAGGCAACGTACCGGAAGGTCTCTGGGTCAAGTGCGATAATTGTGCGAACGTGCTGTATCACGCAGAGCTTGATCGGGCGCAGGATGTCTGCATCAAGTGTGGACACCACATGATGATTGCAGCACGCAAGCGTCTGGAACGCCTGCTGGACCCGGGTGAGCTGGAAGAGATCGGTGCATCGGTAGAGCCAGTTGATATTCTCAAGTTCAAGGACTCCAAACGCTACAAGGATCGGTTGAGCCAGGCCACCAAGGACTCCGGCGAGAAAGACGCGCTGGTTGTGATGCAGGGCAAGCTCAAGGGCATGCCGGTGGTGGCGGCAGTATTCGACTTCAATTTCATGGCAGGCTCGATGGGCTCGGTGGTTGGGGAGCGATTCAGCAGAGCCTGTGAGCGCAGTCTTGAACGGGGCATTCCGTTTATCTGTTTCAGTGCCAGTGGCGGTGCCCGTATGCAGGAGGCGCTGTTTTCGTTGTTGCAAATGGGCAAGACAAGCTCGCAGCTGCGAAGCCTGGCTGATCGTGGACTACCGTATATCTCAGTCCTCACCGACCCCACCATGGGCGGTGTATCAGCATCGCTGGCCATGCTTGGCGATGTCATCATTGCCGAGCCGGGTGCCCGAATCGGTTTTGCAGGTCGCCGCGTCATAGAGCAAACTGTGCGTGAGAAATTGCCTGAAGGTTTCCAAAGCAGCGAATTCCTGCTCGAACACGGTGCTATCGACATGATTTGTGATCGTCGTGATATGCGCGATACGCTGGCACGGCTACTCGCCAAACTCAGCGACAAGCCGGTCTTGAAATACGATGACGCACGCGCTGCCGCCCCCAGCCCTGCATAGCGCGTACTGATGACGTCATCGGCCGTTGTGCATCCACCTGCCGAGTCCGCACCCCTTGCGCATTGGCTGGAGTGGCTTGAGACGATCCATCCGGTGGCGATTGACATGGGGCTGGATCGGGTCAGTGCCGTGGCCGACCGTCTGGCGCTGCGGCCTGTCACACAGCCGCTGGTGCTGGTGGGTGGAACCAACGGTAAAGGCTCAACGGTTGCCATGCTGTCTGCTATCTACAAGGCAGCAGGCTATCGGGTTGGCGCCTACAGTTCACCGCACATTCATGACTTTCGCGAGCGTATCCGCGTGGATGGTGACATGGCCGACGCGGCCGCCATTGTGCAGGCCTTGTCGTTTGTCGAGACAGGCCGTGCCCCCCAGACACTGACCTACTTTGAGTACACAACGCTGGCGGCCATGCGTGTATTTCAGCAAAGCCAGTGCGATATGTATGTGCTGGAGGTAGGCCTTGGTGGCAGATTGGACGCCACCAACCTCTGGGACGCCGACTGCGCGGTACTCACCAGCATCGCATTGGACCATCAGGAATACCTGGGCTCGGATATTCGCGTAATCGCTACCGAAAAAGCCGCTATAGGCAGGCGGGGCAGGCAGCTGATCGTGGGGGAAACCCATCCGCCGGATTCATTGTTCAGCTATGCTCTGGATAACGGTATCAGTGTTGTGCCGGTGGGAGAAAGCCCGCAGGCTGAGTTACCGGAGTGCGCGTTGCCGGGCGCTCACCAGCGGCGAAATGCCGGGTGTGCCAAGGCGGTGGTTGACGCGTTACAGAACAAGCTGCCGGTTGATCCTGCTGCCGTCTCTGCCGGATTAATGCACGTACAGCTTGCCGCAAGATTCGAGCATAGGGAGGCACACGGCGTGTCAGTCATCTTCGATGTTGCACACAACCCGGCAGGCGCTCTCGCATTGACAGAGGCGTGGCAGGAGCGATTTCCCGGCTGCAAGGCGCAGCTCATATTCGCCTGTCTGGCAGACAAGGACATGGCTGGCATCGTTGCAGCGCTTGAGCCCATTGCCGATACCTGGCATTGCCTGGCACTGTCAGGCCCGAGAGCGCTTTCAGTGTCGCAGCTCGTGGATGCGTTAGAAGAGACATCGACGGCATCGGTTTGTGCGCACGAAACGGCACAAAGTGCCGCAGAGCATGCGTTTACCCAGGCACGACAATCCGGCCAGCCGGTACTGGTCGCAGGCTCCTTCCATACCATCGGGGATGTGCGGCAGGCGATCGAATCGCTGGCACCTGCATGAGTATGGATTCGTTTGATGACGAGGGCGACGGTAACTTCCGGCAACGCCTGTGGGGTGCTGCGGTATTCATTGCTGTCATGGTGATTGTGTTGCCGCTGATTCTGGATGGTGCGGGTAGTGAAAGCCAGTTTCGGCGGGTGGAGAAATTGCGCCAGGAACCTCCCAGGATTGTCGATCAGGAGGGCAACCGCACAGTCCAGCAAATCCCTGAAATGCGAGCACTGGGAGCCGGAGACGTCACCGCTGCGCCGCTGGACGAGCTGCCCGTGGATATCAAGGTGGGTGAAGACGATCCTCCGGACTACATGAAAGCCGAGCAGGCTGTTCGCGAGACGCTTCGACAAAACAGAACAGCAGCACCGTTAACCGCCTGGATTGTTCAGGCCGGCAGTTTTGCCGACGAGGATAACGCCGTTGCCGTACGTAACCGGTTAAGAGGCGCAGGCTTCGCCTCCTTCGTTCGCGACAGGGATACCAACACGGAGCCCTTCCGGGTGCTGGTGGGTCCCATGATCACTGAGCAAAGCGCTCGTGAAGCACAGGGTGAGGTGGAGAAACTCCTCGGCCGCAACGCGCTGGTCCTCACGTATCCTTGAACAAACGGCCGCGCAGAAATGTACGGCTTTTGTTAACATTCGCGATTGCAAAGCAGGTAGCGGTACCACGTGTCCGAAGTAGACCTTGCCATTCTGGCAGTCATTGCCGTTTCAGCAATCATCAGTTTCATGCGGGGTTTCTTCCGAGAGGCCATGAGCCTGGGCACCTGGATAGCGGCCGTGTTAATCACGTTGCTGTTCACCAGCCGATTTGCGGTGCTGCTGCCCATGGACACCGTGGAGAGCCCCCAGGCACGGGCCACGATCAGCGCGGCCACCCTGTTTGTCGGCACACTGCTGATGGGCAACCTCATCAACTGGGTTTTTGGTCGCATCGTGGCGCGATCTGTCGTGAGCAAAGCCGACCGTGCCATCGGAATGGGTTTCGGCATTGCGCGTGGTGCCATCATCGTGTGCCTGCTAGTGCTGGCAGCGCACTTGGTGCCAGCCTTGAAGCAGGAAGTGTGGTGGGGCAAATCCCGGCTCCTGCCGCGATTCGAAAAAGTTGCCTCCATCATTCATAAACGATTGCCCGACAGCATCGGGCAGCATTTCGATTTCACTGAAACAGGGTACTGATCACCATGTGCGGCATTATTGGTATCGTGGGGCGTGAATCTGTCAGCACCCGCTTGTACGACGGTCTGACCCTTTTACAGCATCGTGGACAGGACGCGGCGGGCATAGCCACATGCCATGAGGGGCGTCTGGTGCTGCGTCGGGGTGCAGGCCTGGTTCGCGATGTGTTTCGCTCTGGCGACATGCAGCGACTGGAAGGGCGCATGGGTATCGCGCATGTGCGTTACCCCACTGCCGGTACCTCGGGCCAGGCCGAATCGCAGCCGTTTTACGTCAATTCGCCCTACGGCATCGTGATGGGTCACAACGGCAACCTGACCAACGCGGATGTGCTGCAACGTGAACTGTTTGAGTCTGACTTGCGCCATATCAACACGCGATCAGATAGTGAAGTGCTGCTGAACGTATTTGCGCATGAGCTGCAGGATTTAAAGCCTAGCACCAAGCTCACAGCCGACATGATCTTCACCACTGTGGCTGCCGTGCATCGACGTTGCCGCGGCGCTTATGCCGTCATAGGCATGATTGTGGGGCGGGGCGTGTTTGCCTTCAGAGACCCCCTGGGCATCCGCCCGGCGGTTATCGGTGAGCGCTTGACAGATTCCGGTACGGAGTATTGCATCGCCTCGGAAAGTGTTGCGTTGCAAGGTCTGGGGTTCACGTTGCTCAGGGATGTTGCTCCCGGTGAAGCGGTGTATATCGACATGGAAGGAAACCTTCACACTCAGCAGTGTGCGGAAAATCCTGGCTTGTCACCGTGCATATTCGAGTATGTCTACCTGGCGCGCCCCGACAGCATTATCGACAACATCTCGGTATACAAATCACGACTGCGTATGGGAGAAACACTGGCGCGACGCATTCTTTCGGAGCGTCCGAATCACGACATCGATGTTGTCATACCCATCCCGGACACCAGCCGCACGTCGGCCCTGGAAGTGGCGTTCAACCTCGGCGTCAAGTATCGGGAAGGCTTTATCAAGAACCGTTATATCGGCCGCACGTTCATCATGCCGGGGCAGCAGATGCGCCGTAAATCCGTCAGGCAGAAACTGAGCCCCATCGATCTGGAATTCAGCGGCAAGAATGTGCTGTTGGTCGATGATTCGATTGTGCGCGGAACCACCTCGGGGCAGATCGTGCAGATGGCACGCGATGCCGGTGCGCGGAAGGTCTACCTTGCTTCGGCGGCACCACCGGTTCGATACCCTAATGTGTACGGCATAGACATGCCTGCTGCCGATGAGCTGATTGCGCATGATCGCACCACGCAAGAGATAGAAAAGGAGATTGGTGCTGATTGGCTGGTGTATCAGACCGTTGAAGATCTGGTAGAGGCGGTTCGTTACGACAAGCACCCGATTGATGAGTTTGAATCCAGCTGTTTTACGGGTGAATACATTACCGGTGATGTGGACGTTGCGTATCTGGAAACACTTCAGCAGCAGCGTTCCGATAATGCCAAGAGGACGCAGAACTCAGCCGACGATCTTCTGGTTCTGTAGTTAACCCATGCGCAAGCCGGCGCGCTGGAAGTCACCCACATCGATGCCATAGGCACCGTCGCTATGGGTGGTCTTGATCTGGTAGATGTTGCCTTCGTTATCCACGTCCATTTGTGAAAGATCAACGATGCGTTGAGCGGTAGGCTCACCGATGGCATCCAGTATCATGATGACCCGCGGGCGTAATTTGTCTGAGGTATTGGACAGCACGATACCCACTTCACCATTGAGCATCTCAACGATACTGCCCGGGGGAAAGATGCCCACCGAGTCAATAAAGCGAATGACCAGATCTTCGTCAAACTGCTTGCCGCGCTGCGCATAGAGTTCCTGCAAGGCGTCAGAGGGCGAGAACGCTGCTCGGTAAGGCTGGTTGATCGTCATCGTGTCGTAGGCTTCAGCGATAGACACAATCTTGGCAAACAACGGAATACTGTCGTCGGTCAGCTTGCGCGGATAGCCCAGACCGTCTGGCCTTTCATGATGGGAATGCGCCACGTCGGCGGCACCGGACATCACGCTCTTGGTGGACAATAAAATGTCTCGTCCGTAGCGTGCGTGACGCTGCATTTCGGCCATTTCCTCGGCGTTCAGCGGGCCCTTCTTTTCCAGAACCTCGCTGGAGATACTGGTCTTGCCCACATCATGCAGCATACCGCAAACGCCAACATCCTCCATTTCACGATTGGTCAGCCCCATGGACTTGGCCATGACAATGCTTAATGCTGCAACGTTGAGTGAATGCTGGGCAGTAGCTTCGTGTTTTGCCTGAATCCGGGTTAACCAGACCGATGCGTCAGGGTTTCTGAGGATACTGTCCACGCAACCATTGACGGCTTGCTTGACCTTGCCACCGTCGATCTCGGCGCCGAGCCGGATCTCTTCGAACAGGTTGGAAATCGCCTGACTGGCCAGATCATGCACTTCCATGGCGGCATCGATCTCTTCTTCAACCGGTATGGCACTGTCCAGAGAAGAACCAACGCCAGCAGCAGGCAAACCCTCTGCCTTCGGTGCTTTGCTTAAACTGAACTCGTCATAATCTACCCAGACGTGCTGACATTCCTTCTGCACGGCCAGAACGTCAGCCGGAGACTTGATCTCCAGACCCTGGAACATGAAACTGGATTCTTCCCAGGGTTTGTCCAGTTCCACGACAAACATGCCAACTCGCAAATCCTTTACATCAATCTTTACGTGGTGCTTGCGCGTGCGTTGTGTGCGCTCGCGCTGAGGCTGAGCAGCGCGGCGGCGAGTGCGCGGCTCCGGTGCTTTGTCTTCACTCTTGAAAAGTTTGCTGAATAGCATGTTTGCTGGATGTGATCGCCGAAGACGCCTGGTTAATCAGGTGCAAATTCCCTTCCAAAGTGAGCGGCAACCAAACGCCAGACTTTAGATGGCAGATCGGGGGAAAACCCTACGCTTGGCTGCGGCTTCCGCCTTCACAAACTCAGACGTCCAGCCCATCCCACTGCTCAGTGACAATTCGCCATCGACCGTCACTCTGTTGTCGCCAGAAAAGCGTGATCTGGTGCTCATTCAGGCGTCCAAAACGCGTTTGCATCAGGAGGTAAGGCTCGGTTTCCGTGACGAATAACCCCTGTTGCAGGGGGTTAAGGACGAGGGTGACATCTTCCACCGCGACATTGGCCAATTCTTTAATGTAACGTTGTGATGCACTAGAGCCATCGGTCACGCTCACAGAGTAGGCACCCGTGGAATCGACGCGCTGATCGAGCTGTTCGGCGTCGTGGTACAGCGCCATGAGCGCTTCGTGATTGGCTTCTGTCCAGCCTTGTTGGTAGCGTGTGAACAGTTGCTGGAATTCGCGCTGCCGACTCTGTCGGGCGGCCTGATCGCTCCATTGAAAATTCTGCCCGAGTACAACCAGCGTATCCGACGGCACTATTTGTTGTTTAAGGCGTAGAAGGTGATCATTGGACATGGTGACGCAACCTTCGCTGGATCTTGGCGAGCGACTGCGTTGTGCGTGTGGCACACCGTGTAACCAGATGCCTGACCCGGTACGCCCCAGATAACGATCCAGCGCATTGGGGTAGTCCAGCATCAAAGCGCCCGAGCCGTATAGATCTGGCAACGAGGCGTCGCTGCGCAGCCCGGTGATGGCGTAGATGCCCAGCGGAGTCTTGTTGTCACCTTCAATCTGTTTGCCAAATCCGGCCTTGCCGCTGCCAATGTAGTGCTGGCGGATCAGCGAGGGTATTCGGTTATTGGTGGTGATCTGCGACAGCGTGGATGCCTGCAGATCCACCAGTATCAGCTGTGAGTTATGAGAGCCCAACTGAATCACACTTTCGGGTAACACCGATTGTTCTTGCGCATCGGTAAGCCGCTTGTTATCCGGCTGACCGGACGACAAGCGAGCCTGTGCCTCCAGCAGCAATGCCATCAGAGGCTGGCTCATGGGATCAGCGCCATGCGTCAGGATGTTGCCGAATGCTGCGGTGGACTCCAGTTCCGCAGAAATCAGTTGGCCTAGCGCAAAATCCGGAAACCGCCACGCAATTTGCCGAGCCAGCACGCGCGCCTGTGTCAGATCGCCATCGGCGATCAGCGACAGGGTGGTGCTGATCTGCTTGTCCAGCGCCGTGGAGGAGTTGAGTGGTTCGTGTGGTGCAGCCTGCACACTGGCTACGAGCAACAGGCCAGCCACAAGGCGAAAAAAGGCGATCACAGAGCGGTCTCTTGGTAGATTTTCCAGCGGTTGCCAATCAGGCGAAGCAACAGCAGCGTTCGATTGTGGAACGCGTCGCTGACAATCACAACCGCATCATTTTGGGTGAACGCAATTTCTCGGTGCATGTCAGGCCATTCGAGTCGGGCGAATTTCTGTCTGGAGAGCCAGATTGCAGCAGCTGGAAATTCATCAATATAGTGTTCCTTCAAACCGATGGTGTTATGCAGTGCCTGCCACCAGGCATACAATTCGTATTCCAATGTACTGATGGTGTGTAGCTTGCCTCGGTTTGACACAGCTACTGCAGGGGCCGGGTTGTTATGAACGGACCCTTGCAACATCAGTTCAGGCTCTTTGGCGTTTGGCGCTGTGTTCAACGCGCGCGCGTAGGCCTGCGCCGCGCGGTGTTCGAATATCTGCTGCAGGTGCCGGTGTGTCATTGCCGCGCGCGTATCAATGGCCAGAGAGCGTTCAAAGTGCTGGATGGCATCTGGCCACTGCCCAGCCCGGGCAGCCAATACGCCCTGGTTATGGGCCAGCTGAGGCACGCCATCGCAGCGTTTCTCCAGTTGCGCAAACTGTTTCTTCAGCTGAGCCTGCGAATCAGGCTCATTGGTGGCCAGGGCCACAGTTGCATCGAGTTGGGCCAGACACTGCTCGGGCGTGATCGCAGGCGTCGCCCCGGCACCGGCTGTCCATGCTGCAGGTAAGCCTGCCAACAGCAGCACGGTAAAGACAACAGGATTCAGGGGTGAAGCAGACAAACTCTTGAGACTTCGGCGATTGTGCAGATGCAGTAGTATAACCATTCGGAACACAAGGCATTCAACCGTTGACTACTGACAGCAAACCATCGGAAAACGACAACGATTCGCAGTGGTTGGACGATACATTGGCCATTCGATGCGGCTTCGAACGCTCGCAGTATGGCGAGCATGGCGAGCCGATCATGACCACGTCGAGCTACGTCTTCACCAGTGCCGCTGAAGCTGCCGCTCGTTTCAGCGGTGAAACCCCCGGGCCTATCTATTCGCGTTTCACCAATCCTACCGTGCAGATCTTCGAAAAACGGTTGGCTGCGCTGGAAGGCGGCGAAGCGTGCATCGGCACATCGTCAGGGATGGCGGCCACCGCAACGTTACTACTGGGTACCTTGCAGCAAGGCGATGAAATCGTGGCCACGCGCAACATGTTTGGCAG
>CALLPU010000434.1 GCA_938016235.1 uncultured Granulosicoccus sp.
GATTTCAATTCCATCCTCAATTGCCAGCTTGAATCGTCAACCATCAAGCCTGAACAACTGGTGCTTGAGCTATCCAACCAGCATTCCATTGAACCCGGCAAGTTGGCCGCATTGAGGATGCTCGGAATCTCCTTCGCGATAGACAAGGTCAATGCGGAGCCCGATGTCCTGGGCAAGTTGTCGGACCTGCAACCCGACATCGCCAGAATAGATCATCGCTGGTTGATGGATCCTGTTGTGTCGCCCCATTTGATCGCCATCTGTCAGAAAAGAGCCATGCAGATCACCGTTCGCGGCATCACTCATAGAGATGAATTGTCATCGCTACACGACCTGGGCATCACTGAGTTTCAGGGAAGTCTGTTCGATCAGCCCCTGAGGGCCGTTGACTTCATCAGCCGGTGGGGTCAGTCGTCGCTGCAAGGGCTGGGACAGCAGACCAACCAGAATATCGCACTAAGGCTCACCGGCTGATAGCGCGGTTCCCCGGCGCCAGGTTTCGTAGTAGTAGCGTGCATCAACCGAGGGTGTATAACCCAACTGGTATCGAAATCTTGTACCCGACACTGCACTGTCGGGCACAAGGAATTCAACATACTGTTCCTCACCTGCCTCTTTTATCTGGCCGCGGTAGACCGGATCGACCCCTGCTGATATCTGAGTCGCTATACGTCCAATCCTGACGATGAATCGATCCGGCATCTGAAAGGAGGTCTCCGCAGTGCGGTTGATGGACGCGGCATCCGGTTGCGGGTTGTCATCGTCAGTGCGCGACAGCGCCGAGCTCACTGTTGCCGGAACCAGTTTTGCGGTGATACTGATCTGGTCGGTCGCACTATCGCGACTAATGACGATGTCAGAAAATTCTGGATAGTCAGCAATATCAACAGAATCGTACAACGACTGCATCTGTGCACTCCAGGTGATGTTCACCGTATCCAGGTCACAACCGATCTCCCGGGTGGTATCGCGCCAGAATATTCCCGCTGGCAAGTCCTTGACAGCATCTTTTCTTCCCGTGGCCCTGATAAAGTCGCCCAGCGAATCGACACCGCATGTGTCTACCATGGCCTTGGTCCACAAATCACCCAGGCTGTAGTGCAACTCCTGATCAAATCGTTCTGCAAACAGGTTGTCATTGATAAGATCGCCAAACTGGATACGCTGGCGCTTCCACGAAACACTCGCCAACTCCCAATTACTTCTCCGCCTTCCCTCTTCCGGAACAACCTCGAAAGAGGTGTATTGCGCCATACCCTCTATAAAGAACTTGGTGGCTGAATAGTACTCAGCCATCGCACGATCGGACTCCACGGCCTGCATTACATGCGTGGTTTCATGGCTCAGCACACGTCGTTGCGACACATCACTGTCAAACGCATTCAAGTCCATCAGAATTTTCTTCCATTTCGCCAGCCCGGCGGCGTGTTCACTCTGCGCTGACAGGTCTACACGCATGCTCGGTAGCGCCTCCACATTGAGCAGCTCGCCCAGCATGGCCAGATCAGATTCAGCGTGGCTGGCGATATACTCCACAACATCAGACTGAGAATCCGTGTAGAAAAATCGATAGTGTTCGGTAGCGATAACCTTCTGATCGTCCCCCTGTGCTGTGCCCGTACCCACGCCTACCTGATTGACCAGCACGGCCACTACCACTAAAAACCCAAAAAAGCTCAGCACAAGCTGAAGTACCTTCGACGCCTTTGAGAAATCCTTTCCCCCGGCATTGCTGGATTCAGTGCGATCCCATAGACGGTAGGCAAGCACCAACAGCACAAACGCCACTATCGTATGAATAAACAGTGCCCTGGAATTGACAACCAGATCCGAGCCCTGATACTCGTTGGACAGCAGGCTGAAGATGCTCCACACACCTGAGCTTCCAAGAGCACTCTCTGCCCACATCAACCCCAGCAGATAAACAGCGTAGATCACCAGGCCCAACGTGCGAAACCACGACAGGAAAACACCATGCGACAACACGATAAATGCAAACAGGCAGTCTCTCCATAACAGCGTCAACCACACCTGGGAATAAAAAACGCCACCAATGGATTCGGGGTTGCTCGCCAACAATAACGCGTCTATCAGGTAGCTGAGCAGATTGATGGCAACCAGCAGCAGCCAGGCCGCAATCACTTTGGATAAAAACAGCGCACGCCTTGATACCGGCAGCGAACGAAGGAAATCAATCGTTGCATCATCATGTTCGCGTGGAAACAGGCTGTAGGCTGTCACCAGTGCCAGCAACACTGAAAAGAAAGCCACCGCAGTATTACCGGCATAGTCACAGTAACCCTCACACCAGCTGCTAAACGTCTCCTCATCGATTCGCTCGGTGAAGAACTGCATGGTGTAACCCAGCAGTAGCACGGCTAACCAGAGAGCACCGATAGGCATTAGCTGCCGAAATTCCTTGGCGATCAGTCGTGTCATCGAACGGTTAACCTTTCCGCGTGCAGTCGAAGAGGCTGGTGAAAATCAGGCCCTTCGAAGTCCAGTGCGATAAAGACCCGATCACCGGGAGAGTAAACGCTGCCAATGGAGTGAACGACGACGCCTACCTGACAATCAGCTTCGTCCTGGTAGTCATCAGCCACTTCAAACTCCGTGTCAAACGGGCCAATATAGTCATGCTTCAAAATGCAGCTTCCGTTGAGACCTGATGCATAGACCTCCGGGCGTTCTATACCCGCCTGTGCTGTATAAGACGCTTCCAGCCGGTGTACGCCCGACTCATCAGAGACGCTGGTAACCGAGCCTGACAGCGCTGGAATTCGGTCCCTCAGGGACACGATACCTGCCTCGGTGCGCTGATTGTCCAACCACGATCGCCAACCGCTGAACAACATGTCGGGTGACATACCCGTGGCCCGATCAATGCGCTGGGCAACGCCTGCCTGGCGATCAGTAACGGTTCCCAACACCGTCGGTCGAACGGGTGTTGTCAGGAATTCCAGCGCCAGTGACAGAACAGCTGAGCGTCCTTCAGTGTGCTCCAGGTAACTCATCACAGACCAGGCCAGCGACTCAGCCGAAGGATAGGAAAATCGGTCTGCGGTTAACTGCCAGCGCGATACCAGATCCACGGCAAGCGGATCGGTATCCAGCACCCACAGCGCCCGAGCGGTCAACTCATTACGATGCTCAGATCTGACAGGCTGCGTGCCTTGCTCAACCCACCAGCGCGTAAACCCATCCAGAACCCAGTGATAGGGCTCAAACATGGCGCGCCCGCCGGTCTGCGCACTCAAAACACCGTGAAGAATGACGGAATCCAGAATGGCATCGTCGTAACTGTCATGCTCAAGCCAGTTTGCCGTTATGAAAACACCATCAGCGGTGGCGTAGTCGATGTCGTGCTTGTCACGACTCGGCGCCAGTACCAGCCTGACGTCCGGGATACGCGCAAGACCCAGGCTAGCCTGCAATGCAATCAGGGAATCGCTGTTGCGCTTTGCTAAAGCTGCAGCTGACGCGCGATACGTTTCATCAGCATACAAGACCGAAACAAACGGATCGTCAAGTCGGATAACCTGCTGACTGGAAAACTCGATCGCTTGTCGCTGGTTGCGCTCCAGCAACGTCGACCAGACCGCCAGACCCGCCGCCGCCAACACACCCAGTGCCACGTAATCCCGGCGTGTCATGGGTTTGGCTAACCGCTCCACAACCGAACCCTCACCGATTCTGGTTAACAGGAATCCAGCGGCCGTGAAGCAGAATGCCAGCACGGCAGTACCCGTCAGATCGAACCAGGGAATCAGATCCCGTTCAAAGACAAACAGCTGATCGTCCATGAGTGCAAAAGGCGGAACAGCATCCGTGTTGATACCCGGATAGAACGCCAGCAATGCAACGATAGCTGCCGTGACAAGATATAGCGCCAGTCGCAGATAACCACACAGACTGAAGCAGAACACGATACTCCAGTACAACCACACCATGACTGCTGTCTTGCCGATGATCAGCAGCAGATAATCCAGCGTCACATCGTCCGCAAACCCGGCAGCCTGAGCAGCCAGCAGCACCATGACAATCGCTACCAGCTCAAGGTAGATCAGACCCGTGGCATATTTGAGTAACAGTGGCAAGTTCTGGCCCACCGGCAAAGCTTCAACAAACTGCCGTGTCCCGCTCAGGTACTCCCTGACGATTAACCGATTCCCGACGATCAACGTGATCAGCGGTAGAAAGCTGATCAGCGCAAATCGCACTATTTCAAAAGAGCTCATGCTGTAGGCAGCTGCACGGTTCTGTGCCAGCAGCAAAAGTACAACGCCAACACTGCCAGCCAGCAGAAACAACGCAGCCATGCGGTGTTCGCGGACGTCTTTTGCCAATAACGATATCGCCGCCATCAGGATGCTATGCGTTGGAGACCAGGGCAATGAAGACATCTTCCAACGACATGACGTCGTGTCGCCACCCATCGTTCAATACGATTTCGGTCGTCGCTAACGTTGTCTCCGAAAATTGCAGGGTCATATGCCAGCGCCCCTGGCGTTCACCCTCCGAGAGCACTCGAAGGCTGTCAAGTGCGAAATTGCCCGGTAGTGCGCCTGGCACATACAAGCTCATGGGGATAGACCAGCGGTTTACGCTGTTCCTCAGCGGATCCAGCGCACCGTCGTAGACAGTCTGTCCAGACTCAACAATAGCGATACGCTCGGCAACCGCCTCAATCTCGTCAATCAGATGCGTTGAAAAAAAGGTAGTGGCCCCGTCTCGCTGAGTCTGTTCGCGCACCAGATCCAGAAACTCTCGCCGTGCCACGGGGTCCATGCCTGCGGTGGGTTCATCCAGAATCAATAGTTCCGGTCGCGTGGCGAGCGCCACGGTCAGCGCAAGCTTGGCTTTCATTCCACCGGAAAACGTGCCGATTCTTCGCTTGGCCGGCAATTCAAAATCATTCACCAATGACCAGTATCGCTGTTCGTCCCAACGTGGATAAAACCCTCTGACAAATCGCGCCAGTACCCGAGGCGTCATCCACGGATACATGTTCTGGTCCTGAGCAACATACCCGATGCGTTGGCGGATACCCACGACGTCATCCTGCAACGGTTGCCCGAATACGTTGATCTGACCGGAATCGCTGCGCGTGATGCCCATGATCAAACGTATTGCCGTGGACTTTCCAGCACCGTTACGACCCAGAAACCCGAACACCTCACCCGGGTAGACAGCCAGATTCAAACCATCAAGTACGTTCAGCGAACCAAACGATTTTCGAATATCCCGTAGGCTCAGTACTGTTCCCACAGGCACAGTTGCGGCGGAACCTCTGTTCGGTGGGGTCGAGACGTCAGTCATTCAGCGCAAGTGTCGTGGTGAACGTGGGTTTATACTACTCGAATCACCTGAACAAACTATCGCTCATGAGTATCGAATTTTTCATCACATCAATGATTGTTGTGCTACTGCCCGGCACCGGTGTGTTATTCACTCTGGCAGTCGGCCTGGGCAAAGGTTTCAAGGCCAGTGTGGCGGCTGCAGCAGGTTGTACTGCCGGTATCGTGCCTGCGGCATTAGCCAGTGTTGTCGGGCTGTCGGCTCTGCTGCACTCCAGCTCACTCCTGTTTCAGGTGATTCGGTGGCTGGGCGTTATCTACCTTTTCTACATGGCATGGAAGGTCTTGCAACAGGGAGGTGCCATGGACGTCGAGGCACATGAAGCGGATGAGCCACTGTACCGAGTTGCCATCAATGCGATGCTGCTCAACGTTCTGAATCCCAAATTGTCGTTATTTTTTCTGGCTTTCCTGCCACAGTTTGTATCCCCTGCATCACCCAACATCACGGTGTCGTTGCTGATGCTCGCTAGCGTATTCATGGCCATGACATTCATCGTGTTTGTGGGATACGGTGCCCTGGCTGCCCTGGCGCGAGACTATGTCATTTCAAGACCTACCGTACTGCTGTGGATCCGCCGCTCCTTTGCAGGGACGTTCGGATTTCTCGGACTCAAGCTGGCGCTATCAGAACGCTAAGAGCACCTTGTGGACCGTCCAGTATCAAAGCGTACGCACAGCTCGGGATTTCAGGCGGGTAAAGCCTGCCATCACCGATCGACGAACAACAGGTATCTGACTCACCACCAGCAACACATTGATGCAGAGAAGAAGCGCTGCACCCGGACGTGACAGAAACACCAGTAAGTCACCATCAGCAATCAGCAGGGAACGTCGGAACGTTTCATCGAAAAGACTACCTAGAATGACGCCGATAACCAGCGGTGCTATCGGGTATTGCATGGCATTCATGGCATAAGCTACCAGCCCGACACCCAGCATGAGAAACAAGTCATTGACACCCCCACCCACAGAGAAGGATCCGATGGTAGTCAAAACCAGTACCACAGGCAGGAATACCGTTTGAGGTACGCGTAGAACCAGAATAAAAAGTCGCGCAGTGAAAAGCCCCATTAGCAGCATGGTAATCGAGGCCATCACCAGAATCGCAACGATATGGAGAATCAACCCGGGGTCAATCGTTGGACCGGGTATGACGTTGTTGATCTTCAGTGCTCCCAGTAAAGCTGCTGCCGGCGGAGAGCCTGGGATGCCGAGCACCAGCAGAGGGATTAGCGCGCCGCCAATAGCCGCATTATTGGCAGCTTCTGCGCTGATCAAGCCATCTTTGGACCCACGGCCATAGCGCTCAGGCTCCTTCGAAACGGCTTTGCCAACCCCGTAAGAGACCCAGCCGGCGACATCTTCACCCACTCCCGGCAAAGCCCCGACACCCGTGCCAATAGCCCCTGAGCGCAAAATGGTGGGCATTCGACGTATCACCTCAGAGGCTTCTGGTCTGATGCGCCCAATGGAAGGAGGCTTCCCGGTAAATCGGACCTGACGCAAACCCTCCATGATCTGCGGGATGGCAAAAGCTCCCATTAGAACGGGAACCACCTGAAACCCTGATAGCAGATAGGGCCAATCGAAGACGTATCGCTCCTCTGAAAGTAGCGGATCCAGTCCCACCATTGCCATGGCCAGACCTGCTAACCCGGATATCCACCCCTTGATTACCAGATCTTTCGACATGAGCGTACCCGACAAGATAATGCCCAATAGGGCTAGCAATGCTTTCTCAGGTGAAGCAATGTTCTTCGACACCATAAGCAACACCCACACGAAAACCAGTAAACAGCAGGTACCAAACAATGTGCCGATAAATGACGCAGTTGTGGTCAGTCCCAAGGCCTGCCCACCCTGACCTTGCCGGGTTAATGGATAGCCATCCATCGCTGTGGCAGCGGACGCAGCTGTACCCGGAATATTCAACAGGATCGAAGGATATGAGCCTCCGTAAATCGCCCCAACATAAGCACCTATCAGCGCTATTAAAGCTTGATCGAGTGGAAACTTGTTACCGAAGAAGCCGGTCAGAATCGTGACTGCCAAGGTTGCGGTCAATCCGGGCAATGCCCCGAATACGATACCGAGAAAAACAGCAGGAACAAGGTAGGCATAAGTGACCGGATCGATCATCAAACCGATCAGCGATGTGGTGAAACCCGTCAATTGAGTCAGGAGAAATTCCACGGTTATTGCCGCTGCCAAAACGGACGCACCGTGACATAGTAGTGATACTCTATTTTCTGAAAAAGTAACCCTGCCCTGTTAGGAACGTTTTGTCTAAACCCAAACGCCATGGTCAGCACCAATAGCAACGGACAGACCCATGAAATTATGGGCGTTAACCGAACGATAGCGTCAGCATTTCCGCGGCGCATTTCAACACCAAACATGAGTAGCGTTAACACTACCCAGGCACCTAGAGTCATCCAGTCATCATCATGGGGCTTACTCCAGGACGAGCGCTCAAAATTTACAATGAGCGCATAGAGCGCAGGAACCAATACTGCTGTAGCCGACAACACCGATGCGCTTCGTACACCACGGTGAAATCCCCATATCAAAGCCGTCATGGTCAACGCCGATGAGATAACAAAATCAACCCGAGGCACCAGGCCGAACAAGTAGGACAGCAAGATGATGGTAATCAATGCCAGACGAGCCATCTCTACCCGCTCAAGCATGAGGCCGACCATGGAAAAGGCCTGAGCAGCGCCCCCATCCCGAACAGCAATAGCAAACAGTACGATTGACAGGATTAACAGACTGCCGAATATTCCATAGGGAACCAGTGCTGCTGAGTTGAACCATTGAGCACTGTCAACACCTGCTGATGCTGCTTCGAGAAACGGCAATTCAGCCGTTTGCACCAAGAAGTAGAGGCTAACGCCGAATAACACGATGGATGCCCAGAAATCCCGTGCTCGCAGTGCTTTCTTGTCCACGTATACAGTGCCCACATTGACTAATGCCAGAATCTCGCGGGCAGATCAGGCCTGGCCCGCAAGAACGTCATGATTTACGTTGAGTGCCAGTCAGGGCTTGGCAATACCCAGCGTTTCCGGGTTCACTTTTGCAGCTTCCAAATCCCATAGCGTCCAGGCAAAGTTGCTCTCCAGGTTTGCAAACACAGCGGAAGCATCAGCCCCGGACTTTCCCGACACGTCATAGTGATTGATCTGCGCCCACTGAGCGACAACATCAGAGGCTATTGCGTGGTCAAACGCGTCAGTCAAGGTTGCTTTTACATCGTCTGTTGCAGACTCATGAACAGCAAACCCGATAGCCTGCTTCAGCGGTAGGTACTGCTCCAATCCGTCATACAGATCAAAGGCAGAGGGTATGGAGACATCACCAAACTCAACGGCATCCGGCGTAAGCATGGCTAGTGGCCTCAACTGATTACCTGCAATCAATGGCGCCTGCTCAGCCAGTGATGTGACGACCAACGCCACCTCACCCGCCATCGCAGCTTCCTGCCCGGGAGCCGATCCTTTGTAGGGAATGAACTTGAATTTTGCCCCAGTGCCGTTTTCAATCGCCAGTAAATTCAAGTGATGAATGGAACCGGATCCTGAGGCGGCGGCGGGAATACTACCCGGCGCCTGCTTCGCTGCGTCGATGAGCGCTTCCAATGAATGATAGGGCGAATCCGCGGGAACCGATAGTAAATCTGGCGAGCCACCCACAATAAACGGATGCCAGAAGTCGAACTTCTCATCCCAACCACCGTGCACGGCGGCCGTTACGTTCGACTCAGA
>CALLPU010000435.1 GCA_938016235.1 uncultured Granulosicoccus sp.
CGCTACCCTGGGTAGATAGCTGGAAGTCTGTCTTACGACGAACCAGCGCTTCTATGCGTGCTACCAGTTCATCAAAATCGAACGGCTTGGTCAGGTAATCATCGGCTCCCATCCGCAGCCCGGCAATGCGCTCATCCACAGAATCCAGTGCACTAAGCATCAGTACTGGCGTGTAATTGCTGCGCGCGCGCATCTTCCGGCACACATCCTGGCCGGACATGCCCGGTAGCATCAAATCCAGTAACACCACATCAAACTCATGATCCAGCATGCACTCCAGGGCGGCTTCCCCGGTGGATACGTGCTCCGTGGTCCACCCTTCTGAGCGCAGACCTCGAGCCACAAAGTCTGCCACCCTGTGCTCATCTTCAACGACCAGGATATTCATGTATTGAGGTGTCGTTAAACGGGCAAATGCAGGGATGCAATCAGACCGCCATGCTGGCGATCCTCAAGCGCTATCGTACCGCCATGCGCCTGAGCGATGGACAGCGCTACGGGTAATCCAAGTCCGGCACCTGCCTGGTAGCGTTCAGCGGCATTACTGCCACGGAAGAACCGTTCAAACGCCAGGCCTTTCTCAGTGTCTGTCATGCCGGGACCGGAGTCTTCGACGGCAACCGAATAGCCATCGTCGGTATCCTCCAGACGAATCTTGATGTCGTCACCTCCGTGATGCCTGGCGTTCTCGAGTAACACCAGCAGCGCCTGACGGATTCGGCCTGCATCGCCCTGCATGATAGCGTCCTGCACGCCTTCAAGCACTGGAACCTTATGACCAAAGGTATCCCGCGCCTCTTCAACCACCTGGGACAGATTCATCGTCTCAAGATTCAATTGAATTTCTCCCGCTTCAGTGCGGGCCACGAATAACAAGTCGTCAACCAGTCTCGCGGTGTGACTCGCGGCTTCACGCACGCGGCGCAATGCATCCTGATACACCTCAGGGCTTTTTTCGTCACCGCGCAGAGCGATGTCCGACTCGCCCTTGATGATGGTCAGCGGTGTTCTCAATTCGTGGCTGACATCCGCAATCATGCGTTTGCGGCCTTCGTCTGATCGCTTCACATCATCGAGCATGACGCGTAGTTGCCGTGTTCGATCCTCAACGGCGACTCGCAGGTTCTCTTTCTCGCTGGTCAGGCTCTGATTTTTCATGGCTACCCGATGGGCCATGATGTCAAAGGTTGAGCCTATCTCTGCCAATTCATCCCGCCCTTTGATGTTGACCCGATGCTCCAGTTGACCTTCACCGAATTTGCGCACGCCCGATAGCAACGTGTTGATGGGTCGCGTAACTCGATGATCGAGCATGATCACAGCCGCCAGTACCGCCATGATGCTGGCCAGACCAAACAGGCCTGCGAACAGTTGCTGCCGCAGCATCGCGGATTCAATGCCAATGGTGATGAGATACACATCATTTTTCTCCTCATCCAGCGCCGCCTGGATCATTCCACGAAAGCCCTCATCAATCTCCTCGTTGAGTAACTGAGACAACCGGCCCCAGTCCGCCACCAGCTCACCGGTACCCGTTGGGGAGAATTGATCCAGCCGTACAATCAGGCGTTTGACCGTGGACTCAATCACCGCAAGCGCATCGAGTTTGGACTTTGCGTGATCCCCCACAAGGGTGATTTTCTGCCCGATGAGCTGAGTCAGTTCACGGGTGTCCTGATCAATCAGCTTGATCAGTTCCTGCTTGCCCGCCCGCTGGTTGGCATCCCCGATGATGATGGCATCACCGTATTGTTTGAACAGCTGATACGTGTGGCTCTCCAGAGCAAGGTAGCTTTCATAAATGGAATGCGACAGATTGATCTGCGCCATGTGCGAGCGAGATCGCTGCAAGTTCCAGACGCTCAGCGCTGCACTGGATAACCCCAACAGCAGTATCATCAGTAAGGTGATCCGCAGCTGTGTGACTATTTTCATGAGTAGGTCAACGTAACTACACGCGATAAGGTTCGGTGCATTATTTAACTTATGATATAGCCCCTAACAAAAGTCTGACGATGTTCATGAAATATTCATGTTCACTTCAGGGAGTCGTCATTTTGCAGACACGCCCTCTTCAAAGGAGAGTCTTACCATACCCCAACACTTTTTCAGGAAAGAATTTCCCATGCCAAGAACATCCATTTACCTGAGCGCCACGGCTGCGTCACTGGTACTGGCCAGTGGTGTCATCATTGCCGCCTCTGAAACCGTCACAGATGCCACCATCGCCGAGCAGCGAGCTGCACTGGCGGCCAGCACCGATGGCGCAGGCTTCGGGCCACAATCGCCGCGCGATATCGATAACCTGACAGGCAGCAATGCCCGTGCATTCGAGGCAGCCCCTGAGTACACATCCATGAACCTGTGCAACCTTCATTTCCATGAAAGCGCTGAACACAAGGGTGGAGAATTTACAAAATATGTAGGCAACGGCGACGGCAAGGGCTACCAGACAGGCTACGCGTACTCCGGTGAACTGAGCGATGCAGAATTGGCTCCACTGGATGCGCCTATTGCAGCCAACGAACACGGAAGCCTGGAGCCGGGGGATACTATTGAGGTGCACTACGTGCACTCCACCGCTCAGGTGGTACCGGGACCCACATTGGGCGCCTGCCTCAGCGAATCCATCATGAATCCTCAACTGCGCGTAGAGACTCAGGTGTTTGTGCTGGTCAACGACGACAGCGCTCTGGATTTTGTTGAACTGACAGCCATCGGTGAAGTGAACGGCTTTCAGCAGGCCTTGAACATCCCGGCAGATACAGGCACTCCCATTCAGTACCCGGGTTCTACAACTGGCCCTGGCTACAATGAAAAGGGCTCACCGCTGCAGGTATCCTGGAGCGTGCGTCCGAAAGTTGCCAAGGTTAACATCAAGACGGTTGGCACCTGGCTCGAAGGCAATGTGTTCGATGAAAACCATGCGCATGGTGTACGCAACCTGGTCATGAACCCGGCACTGCTGTCAAACGCGGCAAACTGAACCCGCGCTTGCATCGTGAACCCGGGTGATAAGACCCGGGCAAGGTTTCCTCAGGAAAACGTGACGCATCACAGCGTCTGAAAAACGGTATCGCGTCAGCACGGAGGTTGACGCTGTGTCCTGCCCATGTCGCAGGAATGGTTGCATTGATCGACAACTGTAAATATACTCAGGTCTCGACGATGACAGGATGATTGACCATGCAGGATCTCACCAAGCGGCAGCAGGAAATCCTGCGGATGATCCAATCGCACATTGACCGAACAGGTTTCCCCCCCACACGCACCGATATCTGTGAGCATTTCGGCTTTCGCTCACCCACTGCAGCCGACGATCACCTGCGCGCCCTGGAACGCAAAGGCGCCATCGAGCTTATCCCCGGCACCTCGCGCGGCATTCGAGTACTCACCGAGTTCGAAGAAGATGGCATTCCTCTGGTGGGTCAGGTGGCAGCGGGGGAACCCATCATGTCTGACTCAAACGTTGAAGAGTATCTTCCCGTCGACCCCGACCTCTTCTACCCGCACGCTGATTATCTGTTGCGCGTCAATGGCACGAGCATGCAGGACGTGGGCATTCTCAACGGCGATCTTCTGGCCGTGCATGCCACAGAGCACGTGCAGAACAATCAGATCGTGGTAGCCCGGGTGAACGATGAAGTGACCGTCAAGCGTTTTCGCCGCCGTGGCAACATCGTGACCCTGCTACCCGAGAACGATGAATTCGAGCCTATTCGAGTCGACTTGCGCGAGGAAGAGTTCCGCATCGAAGGCGTCTACGTCGGTGTCCTGCGGCGCGACTCCTGATCGGGTAAGGCATGCGCCATTCAGGTTGCTGACATGGACCCGGCACTCGATGCCCTGTTGAAATCCCAGCCTGCGCTATGGCGCGGCCGGGATCGCTACAATGAAGACGCCTCCTACCCAACAGGCTTCGCCTCTCTAGACAACGCCCTGCCCGCCCGCGGCTGGTGTATTGGCGGCGTTACGGAACTGCTGGCCAGTCAGCAAGGCATTGGTGAAGTCAGCTTGCTGTTACCGGCGCTGAGTCGCATCACAACAACACACGGCCAATGGGCAGCTTTCATCAACCCGCCATACCTGCCCTATGCGCCCGCGTTGAGCAACGCCGGTATCCGCCTGGACCGCTTGCTGATCGTTGACAGTAAAGATGATGCCAATACCTTGTGGGCCAGCGAACAGCTACTGCGCACGGGCCTGTTTGCCAGTGTGGTGGCCTGGGTCGAACGCAGCAGCACGCAAAAGCAGCGCCGCCTGCAGCTGGCCGCAGAAAATGGCAAAAGCTGGGCAACCGTGTATCGCCCTGCCGGTGCTGCGCGTGAGCATTCGCCCGTATCAGCCCGTCTGCAACTGGACATTGTCAACGCACAGTTAGCCGTTACCATTATCAAGATACGCGGTGGCCGTGAGCAGCGCATCATCATCGACCCGGCCGAGTTTGATGCATCACAAGGCGCTGAATGGCCGATACCGGAACCACTGGACCCAGCATCCAGCGCACTTGCCTTCAAGCCTGCCATGTCGGTAAACGTTGCACCATGATAGCCACGGCTGTGCCGGTGATGCTTCAGGTTTCTCTGCCCGCTGACGCACGCGATTAGCCTGCTGATGTGGCTGGCCCTGCACTTCCCACAGCTGCCCATCGACCGGCAGGATCGCAGTAGCGCTGATGAGCCGCGTGCGGTGGTACTGCAGGAAGGGCCAAGACGACGCATCATGGCCTGTAACGCATGCGCTGCAGCCCATGGCGTACGCGCAGGGCTGGCCTTGAAAAATGCCTACGCACTGGTACCCGATCTGATCACCAGCGACTTCGACGAGCTGGCCCAGCAAGCCCATCTGGAACAGCTCACGCTATGGGCCTTGCAGTACTCATCGCGAGTCACCCCTGAACCTCCCGATCTCATTCTGCTGGAGATCGCAGCCAGCCTGACCCTGTTCGGCGGTCTGGACAAGCTGCTGACACGCCTGCTTGGCGAAGCTGTCGAACAACACGTGCGAGTCTCTACCGGTGTGGCACCCACACCATCAGCGGCAACGCTGTTTGCGCGTGCCGGTATGCATCAGCCAATCACCACGGATACCGCGCTGACACAGACACTGGCCACCGTGCCCATCACGTATCTGCCCCTGGATGAATTCACGCTCAAGGGGCTACGCCAGTCAGGCATACGCACACTGGCCGAGCTATACAAGATACCGCCTGCAGCACTGACTCGGCGTTTCGGTAGTGCCTGCACCGACAAACTGTACAAACTCGATGGGCGACTGCCCGAACCCAAGATCTCTTATCAGGCGCCTGAACATTTTTATCAGGCTGTCGACTTGCCGCTGGAAGCTCCGGATACCCATGCGCTGGCATTCCTGCTCAACCGCCTGCTGGGTTCACTGGGTGGTTTTCTCAAAGCCCGTGATCTGGGCATCCGGCATCTGGATATCATCCTGTTCCATCATCGGCATACCAGCACACGCGTTGCACTGAAGTTTCTGGACGCCACCGCCAACACCGCGCACCTGTATCGCATCGCGACAGAACGCCTTGGCGCCTTGCAGCTGGATGCTCCGGTGATACGTCTGGCGCTGGAATCCACCGAATTGGCCAGCCTGCAGCGGGCTGGGCGCGATCTGTTTCAGAAGAGTCAGTCCCAGGCAGCCAGTATTGAACAGGTACTGGACAAACTGGTTGCCCGGCTGGGCAAGGATGCGCTGTATACGGCGTTACCCGGCGATGACCATCGTCCTGAAAAGGCCTGGATGTCGGCTTTACTGGAACGCCAGCAGGCCCCCATACAATGGCCAGCCCGACCCGTCTGGCTGTTGAAAACACCCGTGGTGTTAAGTGAGAACGTGCAATTGCAGACCCTGCCGGAGCGCATCGAGAACGGCTGGTGGGATGAAACGGATGTTCGGCGAGACTATTTCATCGCCAGCACTAAAGGTGGCGCCTACTACTGGGTGTACCGTCATCGTCGTGACTCAAGCCAGTTATGGATACACGGCCTGTTTGCCTGATCCGGTACACACTAACCTGAACCAGCTCACATTTCCTGTGCTCACCAAGTCAGGCCCATGCCTGCAACACCAAACGAAGGTAAACCGATTCGATTTCAAGCCGATACCTGTTTAACGAATTCAACCCCATGACAACAGCAGGCTCATCAGAGCCCCGCTGGAACCGCTGAACCAACGTGCCAATGCCCTTTCTGAACATGTACACGGTCAGTTACCTGACCCGCAGCCCGGCGAACACGCCGGGGGCTGCCGGCGTGTTCAACCCTTGCTTCAAGGATTCAAACCACTTTTGCATCTCGCTGGCAGAAACCTCATATCACGCTGTTCAAGGAAGAACCCGACACTGATGAACTTGTCGCCCGCCCGCAAAGATCACACAAAAATCCTGATAGGTCTGGGATTTCTGGCGGTGTTCTCGTTGATGATACTGGTCACCTGGTTGTCAATGAGCACGCTGCAGTCGATCAATGCCGGTATGTCGGAGCTGATTGAGGACACGGGGCAGAAGACCACACGTGCCTACCAGATGCGCGATGTCATCCGACTGCGCTCCGGTGCTGTTCGATCCTTGCTGCAAACCGAGGAGACGGTTGACCGTCAGCGAATATTCGACAAGCTCATCGAATACACCACTATCTATCAGGACTCTCGCGCCGAGCTGACCAACCTGGGTGCCAATGATCGGGAAAAAGCCATTCTCGAGCAGATCAATGAAGCCGACACACGTGTCTCGGCCGCCTATGAGCGGGCCAACGCACAGATCTACGCGCCCGAGCAGGACATCAATGCCCTGAAAGGCTCACTGAGCGAAGTACAACTACAGGAACTGGTGCTGCTCAATCATCTGAATGATCTTGTGCAACTGGAAAAAATGCTGGCAGAAGAGGCTCTGGCCAACAACCAGCTAACCTACAAGGAAACGCAGCGCCTGCAGATCTACATTGTCAGTGCCGCCTTTGCATTATCAATGATTATCTCGGTGACCGTTATCGCCCGGGTGGCACGCGCCAACAATCGGATTGCTCATCTGGCCAACCATGATGACCTGACCGGTTTGCACAACCGACGCTCGTTTGAACAACACCTGCAATACACCATCGACATTGCCGAGCGCAGCGACAACACCCACGGCTTGCTGTATCTGGATCTGGATCGGTTCAAGATAGTCAATGACACCTGTGGTCATCACGCTGGCGATCAGTTGTTAATTCAACTGACACAGATGATGCAGGACAGACTGCGTCGAGGTGATCTGTTTGCTCGTGTTGGTGGAGACGAATTTGCCATCATTGCGCAAGGCAACACCTTCGATGATATCCGTCAGCTGGCAGATGACTTGCGCGTGATCGTCAGCGAATACACATTCCGTTATCAGGAGCAGAGCTTCAAGGTGAGCCTGAGTATTGGCGTCACTCCCATTGACGGGCAGATCCAGAGCATGGAACGCGTGCTGGCCGATGTGGATTCCGCCTGCTATGTGGCCAAGCAGTCGGGGCGCAATCGAGTCCATGTCACGCAGGATGATGATGCGGAGGTTGTGAAGTATCGCAGCAATGTGGCAGGTATCCAGGCGATTCGCAAAGCACTGGCTGACGACCGCTTGTCATTGTTCTATCAACCGATCTTCCATATTGAAGAGAAGTCGGTCAAGCTTGCACATTGCGAAATCCTGCTCAGGATTCGCAGCGAAAACGGTGAGCTGTATTCCCCCACGCGCTTCATTCCTATCGCCGAGAAATACAACATCATGACGGAGATTGATCAGTGGGTATTTACTCATGTGATCGATTGGCTGGCTGAAAATCAGGCCGACCATGTCATACCCCGTTTGCTGGTGAACCTGTCGGGTTTGTCCTTCGCAGATGATGACTTCAGCAAGTTCATTGTGGAACGTCTTAGCCGTGGCGACGTTGATCCCTCTTACATCGCGTTTGAAATATCAGAAGGCGCTGCTGTCAAGAATTTCGAGAAGGTCAGTCAGTTTATCCAGCGCATACGCGCACTGGGATGCGAGTTGGCTCTGGATGACTTTGGTTCCGGGTTTTCAAGCTTCGCCTACCTGAAGAAACTCTCGTTCGATTATCTGAAGATTGACGGTTCGCTGGTGCGCAACATTGCCACGAACAGTGTTGATCATGACATGGTGGCGGCTATCAACCAGATTGGCCATACCGTGGGAGCGAAGACCATCGCTGAATTTGTCGAGGACGATGCATCGCTGAAATGCCTGCGGGACATGAATGTGGATTACGCGCAGGGTTACGGCCTGCGCATGCCCACACCGCTTGAGCAATTAGCCGATGAGCTGGAAAAGCGTCAGGAAGGTGATTCCGGACACGTTGAAATCGCCGACGACACCACACTCAAGTCTGTGCCTGATGAGGATCTGGACACGGATCAGAACAACACGTTTCCTGATGACTACCGCAAGGCCTCTTGAACACGGCTGCATCCCCCCGGCTTCAGGCCACACGACGGGGATTGCCCGCGCCGCACGGTAAGTTGCACTCGCGGACCCACTCGGCATCTTTCGCTCAGTCGAAAGCCAACAGTTTGATCGGTCCGACGTCTCACACAACGTCAGCTGCAAGAATCTGACTCTGATGCTGTTAGGCTGCCTGACAACCGATCTGACCTGCGCCATTGAAATGGCCGCGGTTCTGGCCCGTTCAGCGGTGCCTGTTATCGTGCATACCCAGTTGCCTGAACAGCCTTACGCAGCTGAGGGCGCAGCGCCTTTTCACATACTGGTGTTGAGCAGTGCATCCGGTCCAGCAGAGCAGTCACCTTGCGATGATCTGCCACGTGCGGTGGCCTGGTTGCAACAGGCCAATGCAACACGCATCGCGTTAATACAACCCAGGCACACCTTGGGTGCATCACCCTCGCCAATGGCAAGACTTGCCGATGACTTGTTGTTGCTGCTGGCACGGCCGGGTAACAACAGGCTGTATCATTGCAAACACGCAGGCTCACCCAGCACAATGACACTCGATCTGCGGCTACCAGTGGTCAGGCTGCCGGATGACGTGCTGACAGAAGGTGCTGCCGAAACAGCCAACGCGCTTCAAGGCCTGAGCATCACTGAACCGTCACACGTGATCGTCAAGGCAGCAACGGACTACGACTATCTCACCGCCATTCGAGGTACCGAACGTGCTCACCTGATCACCGGCACAGCGGATCTGGCTCTGCATCTACCGGCATTGTTCAGAGTCCGCGGCTGGTTGATGGCTGAGCGGCACACTCAGGCGTTACGCTCGAGTACGGGTTTACCCACGCTACAGTGTGGCCCGTCGGCTTCGAGAAAAGACGGCACGCTGGACAGCTGGCTGACCCAATCACTGGCCGACTCGCCATCATCGCAGGTTTTACTGTGCAGCGACTCCAGCCAGCCTGACACCAGATCAATTGCGATTCTGGAGCGCCTCGGTACAAATCTATCACCATTAAGCGTGAGCCACGCATCACTGCCGGCTAACGATCCTCTCGTGCAAACGCTAATGCTGGGAGCAGACCACATCACCAGCGACTGATACGACGCTTACTGGTCGGTTAACGAGCTTGGCGGATTGGTGGTGCTGGCAAACTGCTGCGCCAGCTCTTCATCGGTAGCTTCTCGTACATTGACAATCGACAGCGTGAAATTCAACACCTGCCCGGCCAGTGGGTGGTTGGCGTCCAGCACCACTGTGTCGTCGCGTATCTC
>CALLPU010000436.1 GCA_938016235.1 uncultured Granulosicoccus sp.
ATAGCGGCCATGGTGGCCATGCTGGTGCGAGAGTATTTTGTCGGTCACCACCCGCTGTTTCCGACATTGCCTCACACCATCATTTCGCAGTGGGAGTTCTTGCTGTTTGCGGCGCTGGGCGTGCTGGGTGCGATGTTAAGCAAGAGCCTGCTTACGTTAACCGGAGTGTTCGAACAAACCTGGCGGCGAACCGGTGTGCCTCGTTGGCTGCAGCCGGCCATTGCTGGCGCTGTGTTCGGGTTGGTGGCCATCCCACTGCCGCAGGTTCTTGGTATCGGATTCGAAGGCACACTACTCGCGTTGCGGGGGGTGTTGGACAACGAGGTGTTGATGTGGTTACTGCTGGGTAAACTTTTACTGGTGTGCCTCGCCGTCAGCAGTGGATTTGCCGGTGGCATCTTTGGCCCGGCCATTTTTCTGGGCGCCATGCTCGGTGGCCTGTTCTGGAGCCTGGCCAGTTTGACAGGCATGACGCTCAGTGAGCAGGGTGTTTATGCCACGATTGGCATGGCGGCTGTCGGGTCGGCCCTGTTGGGCGCACCGATATCAACCGTGCTGATAGTGTTTGAGCTTACGCGCGATTACGGCATTACGCTGGGTGTCATGACAGCCGCAGCCTTTGCCAGCACACTGATGCAGACCGGCCAACACGGATCCTTCTTCCGCTGGCAGCTGGCGCGGCGAAACGTCAACCTGTCGCGAGGGCGGGACATCAGCCTGTTGATGACTCATCGCGTGGAGAACCTGGTCACGCATGCCTATCTCGTTGTTGAGCCTGACCTGACCACAGGAGAGCTGGAATCGCGAATGGGTCAGGAGCGCCACCGACTGGCTATCTTCGTTGACGAGGACAACGTGTTCAGGGGCAGTGTGAATCTGGCCATGTTGATCACTCATGCCATCGAAAACGGTATGGACTCGCAGGCAATTGACGCTGCCTTGCCGGTTGATTACGCCATCACGCCGATGACCAATATCGTTACCGCCGTGCAGAACATGGCGGAGCGGCAACTGGAGTTCATACCGGTAGTCAATCGCGAGATCACTAAACGGCCGGTGCTTATCGGTATAGTCAGCAAGAGTGATTTGCTGGCAGAGCACTACGATGTGGTAAAACGTGCCCGCGAAGAAGAATTCGGAATCACCTGAATCCGCCAACGTCGTTGGCGGCTAACTCACTAATGGTTGAAACGCGCTTATGAGTGGACCTGATTTTCTGGGGTTTGACACGCTGGCCCTGCATGCCGGCCAGCACCCTGACAGTGAGACCGGCGCACGAGCCACACCGATTTACCAAAGCACATCTTTCGTGTTCGATGATAGCGACAAGGCATCGTCCCTGTTTGATGTTGCACGGGCAGGCCATGTTTATTCGCGTATCTCCAATCCCACTGTGGCCGTACTCGAGGAGCGCGTTGCGGCGCTGGAGGGAGGCGTCGGGGCCGTTTGCACCGCCAGCGGCATGGCTGCAATTCATCTGGGGCTGACGACCATCACGGGCGCGGGTGGGCATATCGTGGCGTCACAGTCACTGTACGGTGGCACGCACAATCTGCTCAGTTATACACTGCCACGGTTCGGCGTGGAAACCACCTTTGTGGATCCTCGTGATCCTGATGCGTTTGCCGCGGCTATACGTCCGGAAACCCGCGTGGTATTCGCCGAAACTGTCGCTAACCCGCGTTGTGAGGTGCTGGACATACCGCGCGTGGCGGCTGTCGCGCATGAAGCCGGAGTGCCGCTGATGATCGATGCCACACTCACCACACCCTATCTCATGTCCGCAATCCGGATGGGGGCGGATATCGTCATGCACTCACTGACCAAGTTCATGGGAGGACACGGCGTTGCCGTTGGCGGCGTGCTGGTGGATGGCGGGCGTTTCAACTGGGAGGCCTCTGGCCGCTTTCCGGAAATCACCGAGCCCTACGCCGGTTTCCACGGTATGGATTTCGTGGAAGAATTCGGCCCCGCTGCCTACATCATGCGAGCGCGCAAAGAAGGCTTGCGAGACTTTGGCGCCACGCTGTCGCCGGGCAATGCCTTCCACCTGCTGCAAGGTCTGGAGACTTTACCCATGCGGATGGAGCGGCATGTGGAAAACACGAACAAGATCGTGCACTTCCTCGCCAACCACGACGCCGTGTCCTGCGTTCATCATCCGGCGAATCCTGAACATCCGGATCACGAGCTGGCCCGGGTTCTGTTACCCAGGGGCTCGGGTGCCGTATTCGGTTTCGAGTTGAAGGGTGGCCGTGCAACAGGAAGCGCCTTCATCGAAGACCTGCAACTCTTTTCACACCTGGCTAACGTGGGAGATGCGAAATCACTGGTTATCCACCCGGCCAGTACGACGCATTCGCGGATGGATGATCAGGCGCTGCTGGATGCCGGTATCTCTCCCGGCCTGGTAAGACTGTCCATAGGGCTCGAGTCGGTTGACGATTTGCTGGCTGATCTGAGCCAGGCAATCAGGCGTGCGGTGAAGCGCACATGAAAATCCTCTTCGAAGGCTGTGAGGTTTTTGTCGGGCAAGGTGGAACTGGCTGGCAGCCCGATCAACCCACTTTGCTGCTGCAACACGGAGCAGGCATGAACCGGACAGTCTGGGTCTTGCTGGCCCGGTACTTTGCGCGACATGGTTTTAATGTAGTCACGCCCGACCTGCCGGGGCACGGGGGTTCTGCCGGAGACGCCTTGTCCACCATTGAGGCGCAGGCCCGGTGGCTCTGGTCGTTGCTGGACCATCTCCAGTCGGAGCATGATCTGCCGGGTACCCCTGTCATCATGGGCGGCCACAGCATGGGGGCACTGGCTGTCTGCGAGGCAGCAGGGCAACGCCCGGACAGTGTCGAGCACGTGCTGTTGCTGGGCGCCGGGTATCCGATGCCGGTCGGTCAGGCACTGCTGGACGCCGCGGAGGCTAATGACCAGACCGCCGTCGACATGATTGCCATCTTCAGTCATTGCCTTGCCTCGCAGTTGGGCCATAACGCGGTGGCCGGTATCAGCGTGCAGAACACGGCCATGGCGTTGCTCGAGCAATCGGCGCCGGGTGTGCTGCACACGGATCTGCAAGCGTGCAACGATTATCAGGGCCTGGCTGAGGCAGCCGCAGCGTTGGGCGGTGGTCGTACTACGCTGATTGCTGGCGACAGTGATCGCATGACGCCCATGAAAATGAGCCGTCAGCTGGCGGAGGCACTAGATGCTGAAGTGATCGTGCTGGAAAACTGCGGGCATATGGTCATGAGTGAGCAGCCTGAGCAGACGCTTCAGGCTGTCAAACGGGTGGTCATGCCAGGCTGAACGTTTCGGCAGGGCGACAATACGTCCGGGAATCGGGACTGCTCTTCAGGCCGGAATGTCTACCGTGCGGGCTCTTCAGCCGGCGGTAGCCTTGTCCAGGCCGTTAAAAATGGCGTTCTTGATGTCATCCACGCTACCGACGCCGTCGATACGCACATAGGCAGGCGCTGCGGCGTCGCCGGTTGCGGCCCAATCCTGATAGTAGGACTTCAGTGGCGCAGTCTGCTCCTCATATACGCTCAGACGATAGCGAACGGTCTCTTCCTTGTCGTCCTCACGCTGGATCAGATCTTCGCCGGTCTGATCGTCTTTCTCTGCCACTTTGGGCGGGTTGTAGATGACGTGATAACTGCGACCCGATGATTCGTGAATCCGTCGGCCGCTCATGCGTTTGATGATCTCTTCCTGATCCACATCAATTTCCACGACCGCGTCCAGATCGATACTGGCATCCTTCAGTGCGTCGGCTTGTGCCAGCGTTCGGGGGAAACCGTCGAACAGGAAACCTTTGGCGCAATCTGCTTGCTTGATGCGCTCCTTGACCAACCCGATGATGATGTCGTCAGAAACCAGATCCCCGGCGTCCATGACTTTCTTGGCTTCGATGCCCAGCGGGGACTGAGCCTTCACAGCGGCCCGTAACATATCACCCGTGGATATCTGCGGGATGCCGTACCGTTCGGTTAAAAAACCGGCTTGTGTGCCTTTCCCGGCACCAGGTCCTCCCAACAAGATCAGGCGCATGTCGTGTTCCTCTTCGCTTAAGCTTCGGAAGAGTATCGAATTAGGACTTTGTTTGCACGAAAAGTGGCTCTGAATGAACGTTTAATATGTTCCAGTACACTTAGTGACATACTTGAAGCCATGTCAGTTGAACAACTACGAAAAGATCTGCTCATCAATACCGAACTTGCCGGGCGGGCGATGACGTTTCAGACCACGTGGGGGTTATTCTCGCCCCGCGCAATCGACGACGGCACACTGTTGCTGCTCGATAACCTGGAGGTTCGAGACGATGATGTAGCGCTGGATATGGGCTGTGGATATGGTCCGCTGGGCTTGTCCATCGCGCAGCGTGCGCCCAAAGGTCAAGTGCACATGGTAGACAAGGACTTTCTGGCGATCGAGTACACACAAGCCAATGCCGAGCGCAACCGTTTGACCAATGTGCAGGCTTATTTAAGCAATGGCTTCAGCCATGTTCCGAACGAGTTGGCGTTGAGTCTTGTAGTGTCGAACTTGCCAGCCAAGGTGGGCAACGAATTTTTTCAGATACTGTTTCATGATGCGCACCGCCATATGCTGCCGGGTGCACGTTTTGTGGTGGTTACCATCAATGGTCTGCGCGGGTTCATCAAGCGCTCATTCAACGATACGTTTGGCAACTACACAAAAGTAAAGCAGGGCAAGAGCTACACCATATCCATGGCGGTACTCGAAGACTGACAGGAACACTCGGCACCGGGCGCTATGGTCAGCTGACAGTGTGTGCACCACGTAGCACCGGTGGGTTGCAGGGATTTATCCAGCTCCACCCGATCATCAAACACGAAACAGTCTCCGTTCCAGTGAGCCCCGCCGGTTTGTTCAAAGTAGTTCAGCACTCCACCTTCTATCTGGTAGACCTCGTCAAAACCCTGCTCCAGCATCCAGGGCGCGGCTTTTTCGCAACGGATGCCGCC
>CALLPU010000437.1 GCA_938016235.1 uncultured Granulosicoccus sp.
GCCCGATCGACCCAGAACCGCTAGAAAACGGTTTCTGTGCAATTGTTCCAGTAACTCGGCAGTCTGGCTACGCCGACCGAAAAAATACAGACTGTCCTCTCGCTCGAACGGGCGAAGCCCGACAAACGGATTGATGTCAAAAAAAGAGGAACTCACTTGTGAGTGCCTGAGACTTGCTTGAGCAAAGGCTCAATCGTGCTCGGATCGAATACCTTCGTATTCAGCATAACATCGCAAATACCGAAATTAATTTGTTCCGCAGACTTATCCGGGGGCGCTACATAAATACCCATCCGAGTGGAGAGCCCTTTTTCGGTAATGAGCTTGAAGGCCTCGACCAATCGCTCCTGTACCCATTCGCGGCCTACTGCGCCATAGACCACAATGAACAGCTGAGTGCTGCGCAGATACTGTTCAAACAGATCCCAACCAACCTTGGGCGTGGTATCGGAAGCCGGTACTGTCACGGTGGCGATGCTTCTGTTCGCAAGATATCCCACCAGGTCACTAATATGACTTAGATCACTTACGTGCAGATCAACAAATGCCGATGTTGCGCCGGTTTGCGATGCCTCGCCGGGGTATGCTGCGATCTTCTTGTCGAGCTGCCTGGCCTGTAGAATTTCGCTGAGCATTTGCTGGCGACTGTCTTTGATTATTTGAAATTGCTCAGTGGCTCGTGGTTTTTGTTGAAGCTCGTCGATGAATCCACTGTAGTGTTCGTCGATGATCGCATCTTGCGAGAATGACTCGGGCAGCAGAATGAATTGCCTGCGAGCATTTTCAAGCGCAATTTTGGTCTGTTCAATCGGAAACGTTCTAGTTGGATTGTCCTCATCAATACTGGCCCCCGGGTAGTTACCCAGAAGGTGAACGCTGAGATCAGCTCCGGATACTGCATCAAGGGTGGCCTGAGCATGTCCTTTTTCATCATAGGGTGGCGGGATCTTACTGACGACATTGATGCCTTCTTTTTCAAGCTCTTTTTTTAGAAAGCGTCTATCACTCGCAAGATCATCTGCCGCTGTTGCCAGAAATACGTTGTAGGCTTGGCTCTCCTGGTCGTTTGATGGCTGCGATGCATCAGCAGAGCGTTGTTTGGAATCTTTCAACTCCTCCAATATGACTGCCAGCTCTGAGACCAGCGTCCACTGCCGATCTGAGAACGCCTTTCCACAGGCATCCAGGGGGCGACTAAGGGCGCTGGCACCCGGCTCATAGAAATCAAAACCCGAGGTTCCCTGGCTCAGTTCCGGCCAACGCTCGAAAGGTATGTTGTACAACAATACCGGCAGGACACAGGAACGCGATGCTTTGGTTTTCAGAACTGACCTGTCGGCGAACCACGCAAGCTCTTGCTGGCAATAGGCAGATTTTTCATACGATGGACTGATAAGCGATATCATGACGGCCGATTTGCGCACGGCAGCTTCGATGACATCGTCAAATTTTTGAGAACGCTCCAATTCGGGATCCCACCAGACACTGGCAGCTTCTCCAAGCTGCTTGAGTAGCTTTACCGACAACTGCTTACCAAAGTGCTCTACCCATCTGACGCTTGCGCCGTCATCCTCGTTGTCGTTATGTGCATAGCTAATAAAGACATCATGTCCCTGATCGTCAACATAAGCCATAGGCAATTCCTTTATAAAACTCGTCACTCACCGTGGAAAACCATCATCACTAAGGGTTGGGACCACCCGCAATATCACGAAAAGCGTACTCAGTATAAGTCAGGCAACGATTTTAGTAACACTCATATCTATATCCCAAAATATACTCGGAAGGAATAACTATACTTAAGTCGTAGACTAAAGGTGAAGAGCACTCCGGAGCTCCCCCACTAGTGTAACCGAGTTGTGAATGTATGCGAACGCGGTTATAGATTGCCTCGATTCATTCGAATATGGCAGCTGCTGCCCGGCGATCTGATCGCTCATGGCAGGAGGTTCTTCTGCAGGAATGGCAGTGGTGTCCCTCACTCATTGGCATGGTACAAGTCACAGGCGATGATTACTTTTTTATAACGAGCCCCGTGTGTGACACTGCGGCAGAGAGACAATATCATTGTTTAAGCACGCTGATATTGAAGTTGCCTCACGTGTGGCAATTCACTGATGTCAGAGTCAGAAGGCGCAAATCCTGTTTTTGGCCGCAGCCTTATACAACACCGTTGCCTTCAATGATACCTGGCCCACTCGGGCTCGTTTTCAAACACGAAATCGTAGTATTCGCGACCCTTGAGCATTGCGGCAGCCTCTTCATCAACAATGACTTTGCAATTGGGATGTAATTGCAGTGCAGATGCGCTGACCATAGAGGTAATGGGCCCTTCAACGGCCTGGGCCACAATAGCGGCTTTGGCCTGGCCTGTTGCAAGCAGAATAATCTCTCGGGCGTCCAGGATAGTGCCAACACCCATCGTTAATGCCCGTTTTGGTACATTATCAAAGACACCATCAAACATCTCAGCGTTCTGCATTCGTGTGGTCGGTGTTAGCGATTTGTCCCGTGTTCGCGACATGATTGACGACAGTGGTTCATTAAAACCGATATGTCCAGCCTCACCAATACCCAACAGCTGTACATCGATGCCACCAGATTCTTCAATTTTTCTCTCATACAGTTCTGCGGCCTCTCTCAAATCCACAGCATTGCCGTCAGGCACATGGGTGTTGGCCAAATCAATGTCGATTTTGGAAAAAAAATGCGTTTGCATGTAGTGCCGATAGGAATGTTCATCATCTGCTGGTATGCCTATGTACTCATCCAGGTTAAAGCTCGTACAACCCCTGAACGATACGCCACTGGCGGCTAGTTGATGATAAACCCGTTCCATCGTGCGCCCGGTGGCAAGACCCAGCACACTATCCTTTTTGGCCCGGATACGTTCCTCCAGTAAC
>CALLPU010000438.1 GCA_938016235.1 uncultured Granulosicoccus sp.
GACCAAACCATCGCCAGCAACGTGGGCGAAGTCACGAACGCGCCGCATAAGCCGGCCAGCAACTCTTGGTGTGCCGCGCGCGCGCCGCGCAATCTCGCGTGCGCCCGCCGATTCAATGGCCATATCGAGCAACCCAGCACCGATGAGATGGGGCGGGAGACAATCCTGGCGCACGGGCGTGACACGCAGCAATTTGAAGAGGTGGTTGCTCACTTCAGTAGTGCTGGTAAAAAGCGCGTTGATATCGTGCCATCTAACAGTATTTCGCCGTCGTTGCAGATGGCGTTGGCTGGCATCGGTGTGAGTGCACTGCCAGCCGCCATGGTGCGCGAGCCCATCGCAAATGGCAGGCTGGTAATTATCGACTACCACTGGGTGCCCACGCCGCTGGAGTTTCTGGCGAGGTACGACCGCCAAACGGTACCGGCAGTGGTTGAGGATGTAGCCGCTCTGGCCTCCGAGATCGCAGCTGCGTATCCAAAAACCTGTTAGTCAATACAAAAATTTAATGCTCTGAATTCAATAAAATAATTATTAATCATTTTTCGGGGTTGTTAGTATTCGAGGCAGTTTTCTAATGGGGCAGGCAGCCATGAGCGAATCCTCGGTCCGAATGGGCGTGGATATTGGTGGTACGTTCACCGACGTTGTACTGGAAGTAGACACGCAGCAATTTTCCACCAAAGTGCTGACCACGTATGCCGCGCCAGAGAACGCCATTATTGATGGCATGCATCAGGTGTGCGCGAAGGCAAGCATCACTCCCGGTGATATCGGACAGATAATCCACGGCACCACGCTGGCCACCAACGCCTTGATTGAGCGGCGAGGAGCTAAAACGGCGCTTATCACCACTCAGGGTTTTCGCGACGTTATCGAGATGCGTACGGAATCCCGCTTCGAGCAGTATGACCTCAATCTGAATTTGCCCGAACCATTGTTACCACGCAATGTGCGCTACACACTGAATGAAAGAGTAGATGCTCACGGCAATGTGTTGATACCGCTGGAGCGTGCCGAGGTGGAGGCGGTGGTAGATGAGATTGCGCAGGCGGGCTTTGACAGCGTGGCAGTCGGGTTGATTCATTCCTATGCCAATGGTGATCACGAAGCACTCGTTCGCGACGTGCTTGCCGAGAAACTGCCGGACGTGATGGTCTCAATCTCTGCTGAAGTGTCGCCACAGATGCGCGAATATGAACGGTTCAACACCGTGGTGGCCAATGCCTATATCAAGCCGCTCATGAAGTCGTACCTGAGCCGGCTCGAAGGCCGGTTGAAAGACGAAGGCGTCAACTGCAATATTTTCCTCATGCATTCCGGTGGAGGCATCATCTCGATAGAGAGCGCTGCAGATTTCCCGGTCAGACTGGTCGAGTCCGGCCCGGCTGGCGGCGCGGTGTTTGCCGCCAACATCGCCTCTCGCTACGGTCTGGACAAGGTGCTGTCTTTTGACATGGGCGGCACCACCGCCAAGATATGTCTTATCAAGGATCAGATGCCCAAGACAAGCCGTGTGTTTGAAGTGGCACGCACGTATCGTTTCAAAAAAGGTTCGGGTATGCCTATTTCAATACCTGTCATCGATATGGTTGAGATAGGTGCTGGTGGAGGCTCGCTGGCGCACGTCGATTCCATGCGACAGATTCGAGTGGGGCCGGAGTCTGCCGGATCAGAACCCGGACCGGCGTGTTACGGCCGTGGTGGTGAAAAGCCTGCCGTTACCGACGCTGATCTCGTGCTGGGAAAACTGGATCCGGATAACTTTGCCGGTGGCAGCATTCAGCTTCATAAAGACAGCTCCAGTCAGGCGCTAACCAACGTGCTGGGTAAAACGCTGGACATGGATGCGCAGACTGCAGCATTCGGTTTAGCGGAAGTGGTGGACGAGAACATGGCCAACGCTGCCAGAGTGCATGCCGTTGAAAACGGCGAGGACTTGTCTGACTACACCATGATTGCGTTTGGTGGCGCTGCACCGCTACACGCTGGCAGGCTCTGTGAAAAACTGGGCGTGCGACGACTGTTGGTGCCACCGGGTGCAGGTGTGGGCTCGGCCATCGGTTTTCTCCGCGCTCCGTTCAGTTTTGAGGCGAATCGCTCGGTGTACATGAAACTGTCGGATTTTGACGGTGCAAGGATCACATCGTTGCTGAAAGATCTGCAGGCAGAGGCCACCGGATTTGTTCGTAACTGCGACGCTAACGCTCCAATACTGTCCGATTTCAAAGTGTACATGCGGTATACCGGGCAAGGTTGGGAGATTCCCATCACCCTCACGGAAGCGCAGGCAATGAATCCGAATGCCGAGCAATTTCAGGCACTGTTCGAAGCCGACTACACCAAGCTGTTTGGTCGAACGGTTGAAGGGCTGGATGTGGAGATCACGGTATGGTCGGTTAATGCCACGACGCCATCGCAAGCGGTTGAGCGAATCGCTGAGCAAGCGGGAGCGGCGGCCGCCAGTATTCATGCTGAACGACAGATGTTTGATCCCGCCCGGGGCGAGATGTTGGCTACATCAGTCGTGCTGCGTAAGGATCTTCAAGCTGGGCAGACCGTAGAGGGACCCTCAGCAGTCACTGAAGACGAAACAACCATCATTATCCCGGCAAGCCGTCACGCTGTTCATCAGGCGGATGGCTGTCTTGATGTACTGGCACGTGGATAGAGGACCAGCACGATGACACAGCAACACTCGCAGGTATCGCTTCAAGTCATGTGGAATCGCATGATCTCCGTTGTGGAAGAGCAGGCTCAGGCGCTGGTACGAACAGCCTTTTCCACATCGGTCAGAGAGGCAGGAGATTTGTCAGCCGGTGTCTATGATGTAGATGGCAGGATGCTGGCACAAGCAGTCACAGGAACACCGGGCCATGTGAACGCCATGGCAGATGCTGTTGGTCATTTCATCCGTCGCATAGGCCGGGAAAACATACACGATGGCGATGTGTATATCACCAATGATCCCTGGGAAGGCACAGGCCACCTGCACGACATCACCATGGTCACACCGTCTTTCCATCATGGGCAGCATGTTGGTTTTTTCGCCTGTACTGCCCACATCGTGGATATCGGCGGCCGTGGCTTTGGTGCGGATGGTGCCAGTATCTATGAGGAAGGTCTCTACATTCCGATCATGAAGTTTGCTGATCAGGGATCCGTTGACAAGACGCTGGTCAGTATTGTCAGAGGCAACGTCAGAGAGCCGGATCAGCTGATCGGTGACATGTATGCGCTGGCAACGTGTAATGAAATAGGTCATCGACGCCTGATCGACATGATGCAGGAGTTTGAATTGAATGATCTGAACGAGATTGCATCGTTCATATTGGAAAACTCTCATCGAGCCACCGTTGAAAGAATTGCAGCCCTGCCTCGACAAACCGCATCCGGTGAGATGACGGTAGACGGTTTCGACAAGCCCATTGTGCTCAAGGTGAAACTCACGATCGAAGAGAACCGTATCGTGTCAGATTTCACGGGTAGTTCCGGGCTGGATAAAAAAGGCATCAATTGCCCGCTGGTCTATGCAAAAGCCTATGCCTGCTACGCGCTCAAATGCGCTATTGCACCAGAGATCCCCAACAACGCAGCCTCGCTGGCACCGTTCCTGATAGAGGCACCCGAGAATTCCATCGTGAATGCCTTGCACCCTGCACCCGTTGCACTTCGGCATATCGTGGGTCACTTCGTTCCGGATACTGTCTACGACGCGCTGGATAAAATACTGCCCGGTGTAGTGCCTGCCGAAGGCGCGGGTTGTCTGTGTAACTTTCAGGTATCGTTGCGGCCGCGTACCGATGAACCGGCTCCCGATTCCGCGGTTCGTTCGGAAGTGTTGACCTTCAACTCTGGGGGTTCTGGGGCGCGTCCTGAGCATGACGGCCTGAACGCTACGGCGTTTCCTTCAGGTGTCATGACCATGCCCATTGAGGCCACGGAGCATGCTGGCCCGGTGATTATCTGGCGCAAGGAATTGAGACCTGACAGCGGCGGTGCTGGCAAGCAACGTGGTGGCCTGGGGCAGTACATGGAGGTGGGGGCCACGGAGGGGCATGAGTTCGACTTTCAGGCCATGTTCGACCGCGTCGATCATCCGGCACGTGGACGGCAAGGCGGGCAGAGCGGTGCAGCCACAACCATCTCACAAGACGATGGCAGTGCAATGCGAGGTAAAGGCAAGCAGTTTGTGGCACATGGACGCAAAGTGATGCTTGCGTTCCCCGGTGGTGCGGGTTACGGCGATCCTCAACAGCGCGAAGAACGGGTCGTCAAACGCGACCTGTTGCTGGGTTATATATCAGCAGAAACGGCACGCCGTGACTACGGATTGTCGGACGCGGCAATTGCCGAGGTGGAACAAGCCGTTAGAAATGGAGAAAGCCTTCCATGACACCAAAGCACAATCACTACGATGTGGTCATCGTGGGTGGCGCTATCATGGGTGCCTCCGCTGCCTGGTTTCTGTCGGATGACAAGGACTTCGACGGCCGGGTACTCGTAGTGGAAAAAGACACCACGTATGAGGCATGTTCAACAACGCACACGAATTCGTGTATGCGGCAGCAATTCAGTACTGAGCTGAACGTCCGGATCTCCCAATTTGCCGCAGACTTCGTCAAGAATCTACGGCAGTACATGGGTAACGACGAGCGTGTACCGGAACTGTCTATCCGCAGCTTCGGCTATATGTACCTCGCAGACAATAACGAGTTTGCGGCTGTGCTTCGTGAGAGTCAAAAAGTGCAACAAGCCGCGGGTGCTGCTACGCAGCTGATGACGCCAGAGCAAATCATCGAGCACTACCCCTTCTATAATGTGGACGACATCGTTCTGGGGTCCATCAACCTGATCGACGAAGGCTACTGGGATGCAACCGCGGTGTTTGACTGGTGGCGCCGCTCTGCGCGGGAACGCGGTGTTGAATACGTGCAGAACGAGGTGGTTGCCATGACCCGAAATCCTGCAGGCAATCGGGTAGAAAGCGTCACCTTGAAGACGGGTGAGGTCATTGCCTGTGGTCAGGTCTTGAATGCGTCGGGTCCACGAGCAGTCTTGACGTCTCGTATGGCGGGTATCGAAATTCCCGTTGAACCTCGCAAACGTTATTCCTGGATATTTTCAGCCGAGAACCCGTTGGATAGAGACCTGCCACTAACGATAGATCCCAGCGGCGTGCATGTGCGCGAAAACGGCAACGGTACCTACCAGTGTGGTGGTCATTCGGATATTGATCCGGCGGTAGATTATGATGACTACACCATGGACTTCTCTATCTGGGAGCAACACGTCTGGCCCGTTCTGGCCACTCGAATTCCGCAGTTCGAAGCCATCAAGGTTACCAGTGAGTGGGGCGGTCATTATGCCTACAATACCTTCGACCACAATGCCATCATGGGTCCACACACCCACATCGATAACTTCTTTTTCCTCAATGGGTTTTCTGGTCATGGCCTGCAACAGGCACCGGCCATGGGACGCGGAACGGCTGAACTCATGGTGCATGGGGAATACAGGACGCTGGACATGAGCGCGTTTAATTTTGAACGTATTGCCATGAACAGACCCATCCTGGAAAAGGCCATCATCTGATTGAACTGTTGAACACTACTATGAAGAAAATTGTACTGACCGGTGCTGCCGGGCGGCTGGGTTCTTACCTTCGTGAGCCCATGAGTAAAATGGCTGATGAGCTGGTGTCCACCGATATCGTGGATGATATAGGAACGCTTTATAACGGCGAGCGATACCAGCGTGGTGACCTGGCGAGCCTGGATGACATGATGCAAGTGCTCGAGGGTGCCGAAATGGTTGTGCACATGGGAGCTTATGCTGATGAGGGTCCGTTTGAGAAGCTGTTAGGCCCTAACTTTGTCGGTGCCTACAATATTTGGGAAGCTGCTTATCGTCAGGGATTGAAGCGCGTCATCTACGGTAGCTCGATTCACGCAGTTGGCATGCACCCGAAAACCGACTTCATCGGTACGGATGTTCGGCACCGCCCGGATACCTTTTACGGACTGGCCAAGTGTTTTGCTGAGGATCTGGGGAGTTTGTATTGGGACAAACGAGGTCTGGAAAGTGTGCACATGCGGATACTCTCTTGTGCGCAAGTCAATAACGCAAGAGCGTTGGGATCATGGCTCTCATACGATGATCTGATCCAGATGACCCAGCGAAGTATCGAAGCGCCGGTGACCGGCTTTACCGTAGTCTACGGTGTTTCAGACAACGACCGTGTGCCTGTTGATAACGCCAAGGCAAGCTTTCTGGGATATCGCCCTAAAGATAACGCAGAGCAATTTGCAGAAGCTGTGTTGTCCGTGGAGCCCCCGATGGACCCGCAAGACCCCGGCCATATGTGCCATGGTGGACCCTTTGCTGCGGTTGAACTGGGTAACAGTGGTACGGCTCGGATGAATATCGTGGACGATACCAAGAAGACGTAGTTTAAAGCGAGAGGAGAGTAAACATTGGCCGATCCATTTCAAGATGTTGATTCCGTCAGCCCCGAACTGCTGAAAATCATGGTCGGAGCGCTTGAGAGCCGAGCTGTTGAAGCGGATATGGTTCCCATTGTTGATCGGTATCTTGATCAGCTAAGCTGGACGCCCGGCGGCACGCATGTCGAGATTGGAGCTGGCACAGGCGCCATAACAAGAATGATGGCGTTACGGGCGAAAGACGGCCTCGTTATCGGGATTGATCCATCAGACGGGCTTATCGAAGAGGCGAAGAAGCTTGCCCACGGTATAGAGAACCTTCAATTCGAAGTGGGTGATGGCGCTTCGTTGAGGTTCAACGATAGCTCCGTGGACAGTGTTGTCATGCACACTGTGTTAAGCCATGTACCAGAGCCTTCGCAACTGCTAATTGAAGCCTGCCGGATTCTCAAGCCTGGTGGACGTCTAGTCGTTTGTGATGCAGATTTCGAAAAATCGTCCCTCGGAAATTTTGATGGCGATCCGCTCAATGCCTGTGCAGAATACTTTATCAGGAACTACGTAACGCACCCCTATCTGATCTCGGACATAAGACGATACGCGGCTGCAGCCGGCTTCGACATCGAGGATTTCAGAGTGGATAGTCGAGTAATCACTAACGGCGACGGAGGGCTGGGCTGGATCAAGATGAGCGCTAACCAGATGGTCAAGCAAGGTGCCATCGGAGAGGAACTGGCTGGTGCACTGGCCGATGAATATCGTCGACGAAAAGAAGCAGGTTCGTTATATGGTCATCAGCCGTTCGGTACATTGATCGCTGTCAAATCACAGTAGCGCGCTACTCACGTTCAATGACAAATTCCGGTGTCACTTCATCAACAGGAAGTAACATGCCGAGGCCAACCGTATCGGGCAGGTTGTATCTGCCATCTTGAATGTTGATTGCAGGCATAAAGGGGTTATCAAAAAACACCTGATGCACGGTATGGTATTCCACATGCGCCACGCTTGGATAGGCTGCTGCATAGTGGCAAGCGGCCATGAAGGCGACAGCTGTTGAAGACACTTCCAATGAGAGCTTGATGGGTATTGGTGCGATGATGTCGCTAAGCTGCTGCAATCGGCTAAACCCACCACAGGCCACAGGCGCCACCTGCAGGAATTGAACGGCCTGTTTGTCGACAAGCTCCCGGTGAACTTCAACACGGTATTCCGCTTCAGTGCCCATGACGGGAACGGAGGCAGCGACCAATGCCGCCATGCCAGCAAGGTCGTGGGCAGCGACTGGCGATTGAAACGCTTCAATTCTCTCTGCAGGGAGTGAACGGTATAAACTCAGCGCATCGCTTACGGCATAGCTGTATACGCCATCAATGATCAGCTTTGTATCAGCCGACGTTGCATTGAGTACTGCTTGAACACGGGACAAGTCTTCGTCGATGGACAGGCCTCCCACTTTCATTTTCAGTATCGAGAATCCGCGAGATTGCAGGGCCACCATCTCATCGACAAGGTCGGGTATCTGCTTGTCCTGGCCGTAAAGACCTCCGCTGGCGTAGAGAGGGGCTGCCCCTGTGCCTTTTACATTCAGACACCGCCACAGAGGTTTGGCAAGCCGCTGACTCCGTAAATCCCACAGTGCCATATCAATGCCGGAGATAGCAGAGGCCAATAGGCCGTGTCTTGCCGTCAGCGTTGCTCGGCGTAACAGCTGCTCGCAGGCCGTGTCGGCTGCATCCAGGGATACCCCTACTAGCTGTGGCAGCACTTCGGTGCGAAGGTAGGTAACGAGAGTGTCTGGCGCGCTATCGAAGCACCAGCATTCTCCCAGACCCTCGTTACCGTCTTCGTCTTCGATGATGACGAAAATCGCGAATTTCCTTGTCCAGCGTATGGCCGGATTCCAGAGCTTGCCGCCCAGATCGTTGCGGTGTGAATACACTCGAACGCGGCTGATGACTGCCATGTTGTGAAATTCAGTGTTGCAGTATCTGGCTGAGAAACAGTTTCGTTCTTTCGTTGCCGGGGTGATCAAAAAATGTGACTGGATCATTCTGTTCGACAATTTCGCCCTGATCCATGAAGATCACGCGATCGGCGACGCGCCGTGCAAAGCCCATTTCGTGAGTCACGCAGATCATCGTCATGCCTTCTTCGGCCAGGGACACCATGACGTCAAGCACTTCAGAGATCATTTCGGGATCCAGTGCAGAAGTGGGTTCATCAAACAGCAGTATTTCGGGGTTCATGCACAGCGATCGGGCGATAGCCACACGTTGTTGCTGGCCACCAGACAGTTCGCCGGGGTATTTGTCGGACTGCTCTGGAATGCGAACTTTTTCCAGAAAGCCCATGGCGATGGATTCTGCTTCTCGGCGCGATTTCTTTCTCACCAGCGTCAAGGCCAGTGTGCAGTTCTCCAGCACGGTCATGTGAGGAAACAGATTGAATTGTTGAAACACCATACCGACTTCGCGGCGAATTTCATCAATATTGGCTATGTCATCGTTTAGCTCTGTACCCAGCACATTGATGGAACCCTTCTGATGATCCTCCAATTTGCAGATACACCGAATCAGCGTTGATTTGCCAGATCCGGAAGGACCACAGATCACTACTTTTTCACCATCGGCAACTGACAGATCAATCTCTTTTAATACGTGAAAATCACCAAACCACTTATTCACGCCTGTCATGGTGACAGCAGCTACGGAACCGGGCTTTACTTCCTCAGGCATGACCCACTCTCAATTTTTTCTCCAGATGCGCGCCGTATCTGGACAGTGAAAATACGAATATGAAATAGATAAGACCGATGAAGACGTACACCTCAATGTAGTGAACTGTCCATACTCCCGTGCCATACGCTGCAGCACCCGAGGCCAGTATTTCGAAAAACCCCACGATGGTGACAATCGATGTCTCCTTGAACGTAATCACGAACTGGTTAACGATGGCGGGTAATGAATTTCGAAACGCTTGCGGTAGCTGAATGCGCGATACACGCTGCCAGTAGTTGAGCCCCAACGTGAGGCCAGCTTCATCCTGACCGCTGGGAATGGATTGCAAACCTGCACGAATGTTCTCAGCCTGGTAGCACGCAAAGAACAGGGCGAAGCCTGCGATGACCCGGTAGAGTTTATCGCCCAGCAACCAGCCGGGAAGCAGGAACGGTGTGATGACTGCTGCGGTGAAGAGTATGGTGAGCAGCGGCAGCGATCGCACGAAATCGATCAGCAATCCGATCAGGCGCGCTATCACTGGCAATTTGGATCGTCTGCCTAATGCCAACAGGACTGACAGCGGCATGCCGATGATGGATACGGCGGCGAATATGAAGATGGTCAGTGCAAGCCCTCCCCATCGTTCGGGGGTGATGACACTCAAACCGAAGATGCCGCCGTGCATCAGGATATAGAACAGGCCAAACCCGGCTATCCATAACACGCCGAGCCTTACGGTAGTCCAGAACCAGGATACACAAGAGGCAATCATGGTCAGAATCATGACAACACAGGCCACAGTGGATCGCCAATGTTCTTCATACGGGAACAGGCCGAAAAATATGATGCGATGTCGAGCATCAATGACTGACCAGCAAGCCCCGTCAGTCTCCCTGCAGGTAGCTTCGTCTTCTGCTCGCCAGACGCTGGACAAAAAGGCCCAGTCAACGATGGAGTAAATCAGGTATGAAAAAACGAACAGGCAGACCAGCGTTACCAGGGCGTCAAGAGGGCTGTTGAAAAACAGGCTTTTCAGCCGGTTGGACAGAGGCTCTCTGGGAGGAGCTGAATAGCTGGGTGCGCTATGCATGAATCTATCCTTTCACCTCGTAGCCTTTTATGGCTATCTTTCGGTTAATGGTATTCATCACGTAAGCAATGCTCAGATTGATGATTAGAAAGCCTCCCATCAGTATCGACAAAAGCTCCAGAGTTTGCCCACTCTGATTGATGGAGGTCGAGATAATCATGAAGAAGTCTGAAAAGCCGACGACCAGCCCGATGGTCGTGGCTTTCATCAGTTGGACGTACTGATTGGTCAATGATGGCAACACGGCTCTCACAGCCAGTGGTAATCGAATGCGTGTGAAAATATGGGAGCTCTTCAAACCGTTGACGAAGCCAGCTTCTATTTGTCCGCGCGGAACAGACATCAGACCGGCTCTCACCACTTCTCCAATGTAGGCACCACCGTACAGAGCAATGGCCAGCACGAGAGCTGTCAGCTCCGGTGGAAATCGAAGCCCTCCCTTGAAATTCAGCCCTTTCAAGGCTGGCATGTTGATCAGCGGTGTGTCGGGTGTGCGAGCAAGGTAGCAGATGACAACAATAGCCAGGAGCAAGGCGAGGCTACCGATCAATCTTATCGATCGATACGCGCCTTCGTTGTAGAGACGTTTTCTCAGTCTGCGTAATTGCCAGAGCCACAACGCTGCAAGGACAAGGGCGGCAATGACGGCCAGAATGGATATGTTCAAGGCGGGAAGGTAGACGCCTCTGCCAGTGAGAAAGACGGTATCGCCAAGCGAGAGTGCGGCCCTTGGTTTGGGCAGGTGAGAGACGATGGAATACCAGAAAACCGCCTGTAAAATCAGCGGTACGTTACGGAAAATCTCAACGTAGACGGTGCCGAGCAGCGAAAATAGATAATTTCTGGAGGTTCTGACAAGGCCAACAATAATGCCAATGAGAGTGGCGAAAAATATTCCCAGGAAACCCAGCAGCAGCGTGTTGAGAATGCCAATGAGAATGGTCTTGGCGTAGGTGTCGTTAATAGTATAGGGCAGTACTGAAAACGAAAAGTCCCAGCCTGTTGATCGGTCTAGAAAACCATAGCCGGTGGTCAGGCTTTGCGCAGCAAGCGTTGCTCGCGTGTTCATGACCATGGCCACGAGAATCACCGCAACGGCGGAAATCACCACCGCTTGAAAGACGGCTTCGCGGAACTTCCGGTTTCTGAGTAATGTGCCCAACGTCAGATAGATGATTTATGCGTTAAGGGTTTGCCGGATGTAAAACCAGGCTGATCAATAGATGCCGTCAGAGGGCTTTGGAATCGCTGGCTGATGCACGTGTAGTGGAACATCAGCCAGCGGTTAAACGAGCCCGCCGTGATCAGTCGAGAATCATTGGCACAATCACGCCACCATCACTCCACAGGGAGTTGAGGCCGCGCTCAAGGTTGTACACGGACCCGGCACCGATGTTGCGGTCAAAAATCTCGGCAGAATTGCCAATCTGCTTGATCACATTGTAGGCCCAGTCATCGGAAAGACCGAGTCGCTCACCAATACCCGGCGTGACGCCCAGCAGCTTCTCAACTGTGCTGTCTGCAGGGTTGGCCTTGTGATCGTCAACGTTCTCTGAAGTGATACCGTTGGCTTCAGCTATCCAGGTGGCAGCGAACATCCAGTTAGCGATGTCTACCCAATTATCATCACCCTGACGCATGGCAGCAGACTCGGGCTCCAACGCCAGTGCGGTATCCATCATCACGTGATCGTCCGGGTTTTCAGCACTTTGCCGGGTTACTGCCAGGTTCGGACCCCAGCCGACAATGCTGTCGCAACGGCCGGCGAAGTAAGCGTCTCGTGTTTCTTCCGCTTTCTCGAAGGTGATCATTTCCACTTCAATGCCGCGACTCTGGAAAAAGTTGGCAGCCAGCCGTTCGGTTGATGTTCCGGCATTGGCACACAGTGAACCGCCTTCGAGTGTTTCCGGGGTTGTACTACCTAATTCCTTCGGCATCATGACGTTGGTTGCCCCGACGAAATAGGGGATGGAGAATTGAATACCCAATTCCGTATCGCGTCCCATGGTCCAGCCGGTGGCTTTGATGATGATGTCGATATCGCCGGATTGCAGTGATGGAAAACGCTGTGCCCAGCTGATAGGCACCACTTTGAGGTTCTCTTCTGAACCGAATATGGCCACCGCCATGGCGCGGCAGTAGTCGATATCGTATCCACTCCATTTGTTGTCATCGGTGACCTGAACAAACGGTGGGAAGCTGCCGTTGTGGCCTGAGCACAACAAACTGCCTCTGTCCATAACGGTTTTCAGGGTATCCCCGTTAGCCGCATGCGCGGTCGAGGCCACAGCTGTAAGCGCAAGAAGGCTGGATGTGGCTACCGTTGACAGGACCCTCGCAAACTTATAATTCATATTTTCCTTTCCTTTTTTAGTTTGTAGCCTGTTCGAGTATGTACCAAGGCCAAATCAATTTCCAGCGGAAAAGCGGGTGACAGAAAGGACGCTGATAGTGCTGTAACTACAGTATGCCGCGACTTCTCTGAGCACTCAGTTCTGACATCAGAATCCGGTCGCGATAGCGACGCGTCGAAAAAGCGTCTGCGTAATAGGGCCTGGATGTTTCTGTTACCCACTGTGCACATAGCTCACCCGCAGCGCACGCAGCCATGGTTCCAAAGCCAGACATGGCACCGGCAACGAAAGTATTCTCGGGTTCCATGGGACCGATTAACGGCCAGTTCTCGTCGGTCATGGTGTAGTAACCGCCATAGTGAACTCTATTGGACGGCAGATCATTCAGATACGTTTGAAGCTGCGGGTGCAGGCGAGAGGCGCCGCGTAATACAATTTCCGGGAACGAGGGCAGCAATTGTGGATTCATCTCAGGTGATACCTGTGCGTGATTAAACGCCCAGCCCAGCTTTACCCACTTGCCTTGTTTGCCACCATCAGGCCGGCAGTGAATGGCACCGGGCATCTCTTCAGTCAGCCAGCGGAAATGATCATCTGCGCTGAGTAATTCTCGCTCCTCATCACTCCAGTTGATCCATTGCGCGTCGAGGTCTATGGTGAATGGCATATCGCGTGCAACGATCGATTGCGTATCCTCAAACGCGATTTTCTGTTGCAGAGTATTGAAGATGGGTAGCTGCGTACCCAGCAACCCGGCTATTTCATTGATAAACGGCCCGGCTGCATTAACAATCTTGTCTGCGTTTACGGTTGAGTTGGAGCCCTGCATCGTCATTGCGTATCGGTTGGCTTTTTCGATGCTCTGCACTTTGCCTGTAATACGCTTGCCTCCCGCCTGTTTGAATTGATCGAGCATGAACTGCCCAAGCTGCTGACCGCTGATGTCACCGGCGCGCCGTATATGGACAAGACTTTTAACCGTGGAGTCGTAGGTGGGGAAGTGAGTGCGGATCAATGCTGAGTGTGTGATGACATCCACACCTTGAGGTGCACTGTTCCAGTGATCGGAAGAGGGTGGCGAATAGGAGGCACTCGTTGGTGAGTCGTGTTGCCGTATGTCGTTGTTTTCCAACACCTGGTATCCACGCACCAGTTCATCCTGCAATTGGCTGATATCGTTTGTGCGCGTGGCTAACACATAACCGTTCCGATTCATGTTGATCACATTGCCTGTTGTTGTGGCAATGCTCTCCATGAGCGAGATGCTGTGATCGGTGAACGCGGTCATGAATGGGTGAGGCCACCAGTTGCGATAGTTTTCACCTGACTGTGCAGACGTCATCGACATCGGCTGCAGTGAATCAATCAATGCAACGCGTAAATCAGGCCGAAGCTTCGTTACATAATATGCGGTGGAGATACCGATGATGCCGGCACCGACTATCGCTACATCACAAGGGTGGTTTGCCATGGCGGCAGGTAAACCTCACTTCTGGCCAAGCCCACTCGGCAGAGTGCCTAAGCATAATCCAGAACAGGCGCGGCTGCGAGCAACGTGCGCGTGTAGGCATGCTGGGGATTTGCCATGAGCGACCTGGTTGGCCCGGCTTCCACCACGGCGCCGTCTTTCATGACGACGACATAGTCGCACAACAACTTGATAACCTGCAGGTCGTGGCTGACAAACAGGTAGCTCATACCCAAGGCTGCACGCAAATCAACCAGGAGATTGAGTACGACTGCCTGAATGGAGACATCCAGTGCGGCGGTAGGTTCGTCCAGAATCAACAGATCAGGTTCTAGTGCAATTGCCCGGGCAATACCGACACGTGCCTTCTGCCCACCGGAGAGTTGATGCGGAAACCGATCCAGCAGGTTAACCGGTAGCCCGACCATCGCGGCGAGTTTTTCCATGCGTTCTTGCAGTGTTCTACCGCGCAGGCCTGCCAGTTGCCTGAGTGGCTCTGCCAAAGCATCCCGAGCGGTGTGGCGTGGATTCAGGCTGTCGGTAGCATCCTGAAACACCATTTGTATTTGACGCCGGTGTGGATGTTCGGCGAAGTGTCTGGCCGGAACGGCTGCGATATCATCGCCTCGGTAGAGGATCTTGCCTTCGCTGGGGTCCAGCAGTCTCACCAGCATTTCGGCAGTTGTTGACTTGCCACAACCCGACTCACCCACCAGCCCGACGCTCTGGCCTTCCCTGATGCACCACGATACGTCTTTGACGGCGTGGACAGGCCCTGATTTTCCCGCGTAGGTTTTTGACAGATGGACAATCTCCAGCAGCGGTTTGTCAGACACGGTATGCACGGGTTGTCTCGATCGCTGCTCTGGCGGTAACAGGCCCCTGATGTCGGTCTCTGCGTGGGGCGTAGCCATGACCAGTTTCTGAGTGTAAGGATGCTGCGGCTGTGTAAAGAGTGTTTGAGGGCGACCTTCCTCAACCACTTCGCCGTCTTTCATGACGAGGATGCGGTCGCAGTACTGAGAGGCCAATCCCAGATCGTGAGTGATCAGGATGGCGCTCATTGAGCGCTCGATGATCAAATCCCTTATCAGTTCCATCACAACCTTCTGAGTGGTTATATCCAGTCCGGTTGTGGGTTCATCGGCAATCAGTATCTGTGGATTGCAGGCGATAGCGATGGCAATGATCACCCTTTGACACATCCCGCCTGAGAGCTCAAACGGGTAGGCGTGGTAGCGTTCCTCTGCGTTCTGGATTTTGACAGCCTGCAAGGCTTCAATGGCTTTCTGTTTTGCGTTTTGTCTAGAAGCCTGCAAATGCTGGCGAAGCACGTCTTCGATCTGATGGCCTACTTTTCGAATCGGGTTCAGTGCGGCGCGAGGGTTTTGAAAGATCATGGAAATTTCCCGCCCGCGTATGTTGCGCATATCGTTTTCAGACACGTGACGGAGGTCCATACCAGAGTAGATCAGCTTGCCTTGAGTGATCTGGCCTCCCGCATCAAGGATGCGCATCAATGCGTAGGAAGTCACCGATTTCCCCGAGCCACTCTCGCCCACAATACCCAGAGTCTCTCCCTTCGCAAGGGTCAGGCTCAACTGTCGAACAGCGTTGACTTTGCCGCGCCGGGTCTGAAAGCTGACCGCCAGGTCATCAATGGTAAGCATCGGCTCAGGTTCTCTTCCTGGGATCAACCAGGTCGCGCAGGCCGTCGCCCAGAAGGTTGAACGTGAACACGGCTATCATCAACCATAGCCCTGGGAAAACCGCTAACCACCATTCGCCCGAGACGATGAAGTTGGCACCCTCGGCAACCATGATTCCCCACTCGGGTGTTGGCGGGCGTACGCCAAGACCAATAAAAGACAGCCCCGCGGCATTAAGAATTGCCCAGCCCAGGTTAAGCGACACTTGCACCATCATCGGCGGCAGGGCGTTAGGAAATATGTGCATGACCAGTACCCGAATATCTGAATTTCCGGCAAGCTTGGCTGCCCGCACGAATCCGGCTTCTCGGCGGATGTTCACTTCGGCCCGAACGAGTCGGGCATAGAACGGGATGTTGATGATTGCCGTGGCGTAGATGATGTTTTCGATGGTGTTGCCTAATGCCGCAACAATGCCCATGGCCAGTACGAACAGCGGAAACGCCATGATCGTATCCATCAGCCGGTTAAGCACGCTATCCAGCCATCCGCCCCAGTAACCGGCAATACCGCCGAGCGTTGAGCCGATCACGAAAGATAGCGCAACGGCTGCAATGGAAATGGCAAGGTCAAGTCGGGTGGCAACAATGACACGACTGAATACATCCCGACCCACGCTGTCTGTGCCGAACCAGTGTTCGGACGAAGGAGCCTGCAAGGCAATTGCCGCGTTGGTCTGTAGCGGATCATAAGGAACCAGCGCAGGCCCAAAGACGGCACTGAGAATGATCAGTGCGAACAGCACAAATGCCAACAAGGTTATCGGATTGGTTCTCAGCACGTACCACAGGTGGCTAAGGCTGTTCGATGTTGAACGGCGTCCTTGTGCGGTAGTGTTTTCCGCCAATTGATGCATCATGATTGTTCGAACGCGATTCGGGGATCAATGGCGGTGTAGACAAGATCGATCACAAAGTTCAACACAACGAATAGAACGGCCATGGCAAGAACAAAACCCTGTACGGCTGCGTAATCGGAGACGACAAGTGCTTCAACTGCATAGGAACCGATACCCGGCCATGCGAATACTTTTTCAACAAGAACGTTGGCGCCGAGCGTGAAAGAGAAAACCATACCCAGCGTTGTGATGACGGGTAGTAGTGCATTACGGAATGCATATCCGTACAACACCTTACGAGGGGTCAGCCCCGCAGCTCTCGCGGTTCGAATGAAATCCGAAGAGAGGGCGGTGAGCATGGCCGCCCGGGTCATTCTGGCGATGGGGGCCAACGTAAAAAGCGCAAGCGTCGTTGCCGGCAAAATCAACTGCTTGACGGCTCCCCACCACGTGTACCAGTCTTGCATAATGGCAGCATCGATCAAATAGAAGCCGGTAACGTGATCGGGTGCCAGGTAGATAAAGTCGAGCCTGCCCAGCGGCGAGGGAGCCAGACCCAGCAGATAGTAGAATATGTAGATGAGCAGGATGCCCGTGAAAAACGTGGGCAGTGAAACGCCTGCGGTGACAAGCACACGACAAAGGTGGTCGATGACCGATCCTGGATTTCTGGCTGCCAATATACCCAGCGGGATAGCTGTGCAGCACGATATCAGCAACGCAATCAGAGTGAGCTCAAGCGATGCGGGCAGTCGTCTGGCGAGATCCTGAGCAACGGGCTGACCCGTTGATAGAGAATTCCCCAGGTCTCCTGCAAACAGATCACCCACATAGAGAAAAAACTGTTGAAGCAGGGGCTTGTCAAGCCCCAGTGCTATCCGTATTTCCTCTATGGATGCTTCATCCGCGGCCGCGCCGGCAAAGTAGGCGGCTGGATCACCCGGTAGCGCGCGAGTTAGCAGAAAACTGATGACAACGACGCCTGCAAGAACAGGTAGAGTCTGTCCCATGCGTGCAGCGATTGCACGTGCTCTGCTACCGGGTTTCACCATGGACATGCGGGCCGTGCGTCGCTTCAGCTACGCTTCAACGGGCGGATATCGAGCTGGCGATGAAACCAGAACTCGTAGTCTGATGCACCGTTTGCCGCGACACTCAGCGCAGGTTGCCAGAGCGGTATTCTCGGCAGGTCTTCAAAGGCGATTTCAAACATGCGTTTGATCTTGGGTGCATAGTCTGGGTCATCCATGGGCATGTGCAACGTTGCGCCAACCAGCTCCTCTATTTCGTCATTCAGATAGTTGGACGAATTAAACAGATGTCCATGCTGGTAGGCCCAGAAAAAGTAGTAGTCGGGTGTGTTCAGCCATCCACCGAAGTTTTCAAGATGCAAGGCAAGCCGCTTTTCCACCAGCGCTGCGGTACGCCAGTTAGCACCTGGAATTTTCTCGATGTCTGCGGTGATGCCTATTTTGGCAAGACTTTCCTGTATCAGCAGCGCGGTGGGTTCCATCCAGCTCGCCAGGTCCAGGCTGATTGACAATGGCACGCTAAAGCCACTGGCGAAGCCTGATTTTTTCATGTGCTCCATGGCCTTGTCGATATCGGTGTAGTAGGGCGATTTTCGTGGCCATGCGATATCACTGATCTCAGTATCGCCCCCCCATAGTGGTGCACCTTGCCCATAAGCGGCAGCCTTGAAAATGGACTCGTACGGGATGGCATACGCAAGGGCCTTGCGAACATCGGCATCCTGAAACGGTTCAAAATTGCTGTTTGGGCAGAGGCAGTGCATGCAGTTGTCGATGGGCGTTGAATAAACGTCCACTTTGCTGGCTAGCTCGGCAGCGTCCTTGTTGGGTATGTCGAATGAAAGCTGAACATCGCCGCGCTCAATCAACGCACGGCGAGTAGACGGGCTGGGCACCTCACGAACCACCACTCGTTTGAATGCCGGTAGTGGCCCACCTGTCCACTGGTCGTTACGCTCATAGATCAACTGCTCTCCGGATACCCATCGCGCAACCTTGAATGCACCGGACCC
>CALLPU010000439.1 GCA_938016235.1 uncultured Granulosicoccus sp.
ACATAGGACAGGTATGACGTATCAACTTCCCAGGGATTGTCAGCGCCTTGAGCATCAGCCGTCCCGCCTCCGGCAGCAATCAACGTACAGGCTGCCAGGCTCAACTTCTGCTGTAACGACTTCATCAGTTACAACCGCAGCCCCCACCCTGGACGCTGACACCACCGGTAGAAGCTTCTTTTGAAAAGTAGATGTGCTCATCCACGCTCTGCTCGAGCGCATCGGTGACCAGCTGCATGTCATCGCGCGCCAGCGTGCCTCTCTCCCAGGGTTTGACCTCGCTCACCGACAGTATGTCGCCGGCCGTGGAACAGGCTCCAAGACCCAGCGATGAGACAATCAGCAGCAATCCAGACACCCGGCGGGCAATGCGTGTCGCTATCAAGCTGTTCATGGGTACCACCTGAGGACTACTCTAAACACAGTCCTTTAGCGGCATGGCAGTACGCGACGTTAAGAACTCTCAGTGTGCGCAACCGCACGTGTTCAAGATCGTTGACACCAATACGTGACACCCTGCTCATCCAGAAACTGTTCTGCGTTCTTTCCCTGCAGCATCCCCAGCGTCGACAAGATACCGGCTTCGGTACACGTCTCACCAGCGACCGTAATCGATGAGGGAGCATCCACCACGGGCCACCCGGTCAGCGGATTCAATACATGGGCATAGCGCATGCCGTCCTTGAGCAAGAAGCGACGCGCGTCTCCACTGGTGCATAACGCACCACGTTGCAACTGCAATGTCTTGACGGCTGATGATTGCGGATCGACCGCTTCAATGCCAACCATCCATGCACCCGTACTGACGGGCGCCTCAGCAGCGTGCAGATCGCCACCAAAATTCACCATGAAGGGCGCTTTACATTGCTCCCGCAGGATAGCCACTACGCGATCAACCGCGTATTCCTTGGCAATACCGCCAAAATCTATCTGCATGCCAGCAGGCAAAGTAATGTCCGGGTAGTTCCATGAAATACGTGGCCAGCCAACATGCGCAAGCAGAGACCCAACCGTCTCAACTGACGGGATGCGATCGGATCCATCAAACGTCCAGGCTTTGCGCAGTACGCCTGAAGTAATATCGAACAGGCCGTCTGAAAGCTCATAGCTGAGATCCGCAAAATCGATCATCCGGGCCATCTCTTCATCAACCCGGACCGGTGTGCCATCCGAAGTATTGATGACATGCACCAGATTGTCCCTGCGATAGCGGCTGAACACCTGTTCGACTCGAAGGGCTTCTTGCCTGGCGAGCTCCACCAGTTGAACAGCGCGCTTTCGCGACCCCAGCTCAATGTGCACTTCACACGGACTGGCCATGGCACGAAACTGACCCAGCCACACGGCCCCGCGTTTTTCCAGCTGCAAGTCAGTCATGGGGTTTTTGCCTTCCGCCAGATCGCGCGAATACGTTTCACAATTCGCCGTTTGTCTACATTATTTTAGTCAATATGGAACGGTTACGCTCCGATACACCCAGACAAGCCTGACGCACAGGCACTACAGGATGGGTCTATGAGTGGTCTTCACATCCCCGGCAAGGTCTTGCCGGTCGGGATAATCTGTTTAACTGCCCTGTTGGCTCAAGGCTGTGAGCCAACGGCTCCCGGGCTCGGTGGAGCACAACCGCTCGCTAATGCACCGGCAACGGGAAGCGCGGCTCCCTTGTCGGACGCCACGTTTGATGCATTACCCATCGACGATCAGTATCGTGTGGTCAACAAGCTACTCGCCACACTGTACAACGGCGTATCCGTTGAACAATTCTATGAACTGGACAGCGCCAATGCCATGCAACGTCGCCGTGCATCTGCGCCGACTCTGGCGTCCATCCGCGCCAGATTACAGGTGGAGCTGCCCGCTGGTGAGCGTCAGCGATACGATCAGGAAATTGCCGGTGATGAGAATATCCTGGACGCACAAGGTGATCCGCTAGAGCCCACCTACCACTTCGATCGTAATCGCCCCAAGCAAATGCCGCTTGCGCGCCTGTATCACTACCCGCTTAGCCGAGACGCATTCTCACAATGGATGGCCTGGCATCTGGCTAATACCATCCTGTTTTCTCCTGCCGAGGAGATAGACAGTGCAGATATCACCGATGTTCAGAATCTGTTTCGTCGGCTCGACCTCAGCATCATGGGAAAGCAGAGTGTTCGCGCCATGATTGCCACCCATCAGAACAGCGTGCAGAACTGGCGTCGCTTTCGCTCACCCGAGGATAATACCCGGGAGATGATGGAGATCTATCTCGGCATCTTCGACAACGATGAGGAAGTGCCGTTAGCCTCTCAAGCCTGTCAGGATTTATATCTCACGGATGAAGCCGACGGCTACAAACTGGCTTACACCGACTACCCCAACACAGAGTCCGTGCTGGTACTGGACCAGTACGTACTCAATTGCCGCGACTTCTATGACGTGGTTGCCAGCCATCCTCTGGTGATTCCACGCGTTGTCAGTGTGCTGGTTGACTACTTCTTCGCCGGACACAGTGTTGATGAGCGACTGGCCATTACTCAGGCCATCAGCATGAGTAATCCGATCACATTTGAAGACATTTTCCTGACCATTCTGTTTTCGGAAACGTATCTGCTCGACACAGAACGCGCGCGCTCATTTGAAGAGAGTTTTCTGCCCATGGCCAAGCGCCTGCAGTGGGACGCTCATCCTGATGTGTTCAAGGGCATGGTCTCTGGCAGCGGATCTCTGGGCCGTGCCGACATGCAAGAAATGGGTTGGCCTACCATGTCATTGAAGCTTGGCCGAGTGGCTGCCATCCCGCTCGATTCCCTGAGCTTTGGCAATTATCACAAGGCGCTGCGAGAAAGCCTGATGCTCGATTCTCGTCGATGGCGCCTTGCCCTGGGCGTGGAGCAGCCTTCAGCACCGTCACCACGTCCTGTGGAACCGCTCAAGGAGAATGCCACCACACGGGAAGTAGCGAGCTATCAGGCAGACGTTGACGAATACAACGCAGCTGTCGCAGAGCTTACTGCGGATGAGCGTGCGGAGTATGACGAGGCGCTGTCCCTCTATGAGCAGGAAGCGTTTCTGTATCGCCAGATTGATGATCTGACAGTTCCTCAATTGCTTGATTACCTTTTCCTGAGCGCGATACAGCGGCGGGCCACGGAAACGGAACGCACGGCACTGAGCAATATCTTTTACGCCAACGATCACCTGGACGAGGAGTTTGCCAATGCTTTTGTCCGCTCAGGCCGCCAGGATGATGTTGCTCTGATCACCATGGATTACCTGTCGCGGTTGCCGGAGTTGTATTTCATGCCTCGGCTTCGATGATGCGGTGTGTTACTACCACAAAGCTACCTAACAAACCCACGCTACCGGGGAGACATTCCACATGAACCGTCGCGACTTCTTGAAAAGAGCATCACTACTGGGCATTGGCGCAACAGCACCAACGCTGTTTGGCGTGCCAGGGTTTGTTAATCAGGCGGCGGCCATGCCCATACTCGATAGCGCGGACTACCAGTTGCCCGGCGTCATGCCTCAGGTGATCAATGTATTCCTGTACGGCGGGCCATCGGAGCTTGCCGGCAACCTGACCAACATGGACCTGATCAATCGCAACTCTCAAAATCCCTATCCTGAGGCGCTGCGACGATCGGTCAGTGATGGTGGTCAGGTTACCCGACATGGCTTCTGGGCAGACGCCGGTGGAAACGCCATGGAAGACATGCTGGCGGCAGGCGATCTATCCGTGTACCGAACCATCAACCGCCGTAAAAACAATACGCGCGCACATCGTCCGAGCGTCTTCTCCAGTCTCAAAGGCTCACTGGCCATTGATGCCGCACCCGGCATGGGATCTACGCTGGCCGCCTTGATGAACGCCAATCGCGAGCTATTGAACGGATCGGCGCAGCTTCGTGGAAAACAGCTCAATCAGCTGGTGCTGCCGTTTATTTCGTTTGAAGGCAGTAGTACCGCCTTTGTTCGTGATCCGGATGGCAACCTGCCATTGCACTTGCGCGGTCTGAGCCTTGATGAGCAGTTCGACAACCCCTACACACGCAGCCGCAATGATCACGATATCGAGCTGGAAGCCTTGATTGCCAAAGTGGTCGACAACGCGCAGAAGATTCGATACCACAAGGTGGCCGAGGGGTTTGAATTGCGACGTACCATGGAGCAACTGATTGGCGAACTGCAGACAGCGGCTGATTCCCCACTGCCTTCACCACCACCGATAGCACCCGGCGTACTGGATCCGGATGTGGACCCCGCCACAGGCTATCTTGCGTACCCGGGTAATAACCGGTTCAGCGGCAGAATCAAGGCGGCTGTTACGCTGGCAATCGAGAATCAGGACTCCATGTTCATCACCGTGGGTGGCGGCCTGGGAGGCTGGGACGATCACAGCTCAGCCATTGAAGATTACGTTCCGCGCATGAATCAGGTCATGGAGGCGTTGCGTGTGGCCACCAAGCATATTCGCTACTCAGACTCTGATTTCGGCGGCACCCGCAAGACCGACAACATCGTCATCAAGGTACATGGCGATTTTGGTCGCAACGTGAACCTGAATAACTCGGAAGGCTGGGATCACGGTAACAACCAGAACCTGTATACCCTGGGTGGTACGGCTATCAGACCGCAATACGCACTCGGAAAAGTGATCGGCAAAACCAATGTATTCGGCCCGGCCAACCAGAACCGACAATACACGGAGCCAGCCAGTGACAGCTACGAGGCCGAACCGCTGGCTATTGCCTCAACAGTCTACAAATACTTCGGTGCGATGAACCCGAAAGCGTTGACTCGCGACAATGACATGAACCCGAATGGGGACGACGCCATCAATGAGACCTACGCTCCAGAGCCGCCCACATCCCTGTGAGAACTCATGGAATCAGGTGCGTTGAAAGCCGTGGTACAGATTGACCACGTGCCGCGCTTCTGCAAAAAACAGCCACCGCTCAACGAACACCCCGAGGTAAGCACTGACCGCCGCCAGCGCAAGCGTTCCAAAGCCCACGTCACCAAACAACCCACTGACCAGTAACAGCGGTAATAGGAACGCAGCCAGGATAGTGATACAACGCAACCAGATCAACTTGACCTTGTCGACCTGAAATCCGAATTCCTTGGTATGAAAGGTATCGCTGCTGTG